>JAGQOS010000155.1 GCA_020427265.1 Planctomycetales bacterium | reverse complement strand
CGGGGCTCGTTACGATTGAAGATGTGCTTGAAGAGATTGTTGGCGAGATTGTCGACGAACATGATGAAAGCGTCGAAGAGGAGATCAATGTAATTGGCGAGGGAGTGTGTGAAGCTCTAGGAAAAACGCACGTCGACGAAATCAACGACCGCATGGCAATCGAACTGCCCGACGATGGCGATTTCGATACGATTGGCGGATTCGTATTTTCAGAGCTTGGGCGCATTCCGGCAAACGGCGAATCGCTCGAATGGCAGAGCCGCGTTCGCATTACCGTGCTCGAAGTGGCGCGACGCCGAATTGAACGCGTGCGGGTCGAAGTGCTCGATGCTCCGGAGCAGGAGCTCGTTTAATGGCTCGGCTTAGCTTTTGTTTGATGCTGTTGCGCCTGTGGTTCGGGTGTGTGGAATGTTGCCGGGGAGATCATCCGGAGAAACCGGAGCAACTTGCTCCCGCTGTGGAGGGGCTCTCGCTTTCCGATGCCCGGCGAGCCATCGTCGACGACTCGCTCGATCCTTACTTTTCGCGTCTTCATCGACTCGAAATCGCCGCTCTGACGGGTCGGCCGGTGGTCAAGGGCGTCTCGCTGCTCGAGAGCCGCGATGAGGCCCGCTCTCGCTTTTGCGACGCGGCGCTTGGGATATCCCGGTCCGAACAGGAATCCTTGCAATGGCTGGTTGAGGGCGTCGTCAAGCGAATCTCATCTAGTTTTCCACTGTTTGCACGGCAGCCGTGGCGGTTTGTTAAGGTGAAATCGAACCACTGTGGCGGATTTCCGCATACGCGAGGTTTCGTCATCTTCCTGAACGAAGGAATCATCCGTCGCATTGTTGCACTCAAACAGAAACAGGATTTCAGCGCCGCTGAAAACGCGTTTGGCACACTTCTGTTTCATGAGCAGATGCACGTATTGCAGCGCATATATCCAGATGTATTTCGGTCGTTATACGAGAAGGAGTTTCGGCTCGTTCATGCTTCCGTAGAGGAGCACGACTGGATCGCAGAGCGTCGCATTGTAAACCCTGACGCGACCCAGATGAATTGGATTGTGCCGAGTAGAACGCCCGGTCGCGCTTACGGCATGGTCACCCTGCTTCGCGAGGATCGCGATGTGCCTCGTATGGGCGCCGACTTCTACGATGTCGCGGTCGAATTGCAGGGCGAGAAGGGAGTGTATCACGTGGTGGCGGACGACGAAGGCGTGCCGATAACGCACGAGCCGTTCGCAGTTCCGGAAATTCGCGAACGTTTTTCGACGCCTCGTGGCGTCGACCATCCGAATGAACATGCGGCCTATCGGTTTGAACAACTCCTGCGTCGGCGCTACTTTCGAGATTACGACGAGAAGCCGGGCGACGATTCCCTGGATGGTTCACTGCAGCGATTTGATCAATGGTGCCGCGCGCACCTGATTGCGGCCGTCGCCATGCCGGCAGCGCCGGCGGACGAAAGTTCAGCGAAAGAAATCGAAGAACGCCGTCAATGAAGCCGAGACGCTGCTCGCGGGCTTTTCTGCGTTTGCTGGCGATTTTGCCAATGGTCTTGTTGTTCTCAGGGGAGCATTGCTCTTTGTGCGCGAAGGTTGGCAGGCGACATAACGTTCCACGCATTTAACAACTTCGCGTCGCCGTCTTCCAAAGGGTACAAACACGGCATTCATGGCGTCGATCGGAACAACTTGGCGTGTTCGGAACAGGAGGATGCCGTGTTGGTGCAGGCGAATCGATTGGAAATGCCGCCAGGGAAATCGCCGCCGCCATCCCCAGGCGCGTAGCCAAAGTCCACGTTCGTCGCATCGCAGTCGTAGAGGCAGCCAATATCGCCAGCAGCTCCACGCGAACAACGCGGCAATGAGGATGCCCATAGCCCAGCTACCCATGGCAACTCGGATTCCCCAGGCGATACCAGGTGGCACGAGCAAGCTCAGCAACGACCACGGCGCCCCGTCGATCAACGGCCATACCGTCCAGGACAACGCCTCGGGCATTGGCGTAGTTGAAGGTTCTTTGGCAGGCGATGTCGCAGTGGTCATGTCTCCATTGTAGTCGAACTCGACCGGGACGCGAAAAAAGCTCCGCGCACGAAAAAAACGAGCACTAAATATAGCAGCGTCGTAAAGAAGATGGCCGCGAAAAGGCATGTTCCGAAGTAGTCGCGCAATAGCACGAGGGAATTCGGCTCAATGCTCTTAGGCACGCGCCTTGCTACCGGACTTTCTCCGCTGGCCTGCTGATCGGCGATCGTTTGTCGCCATTGCGCCCAGTCGGAGTGAGCTTTCGGCGTGTCAAAATCCACTAGCACGGTTTTGCGCAGGTCAAACATCTTCCAGGCGATTGCACCTGCGATTAGCAGGTAGATGATCAATGCAACAACGAGGAATCGTTGTCCTGGCGAATCGCGCGAGTGCACTATCGATGCCTCATGGGAGGAAACAGGAATAACCGGCCATGAATTAATTCTCGCTGCGAGCCGGTGGATTTGCAATTCCGTGCTATTGCGATTGCAATACTGTGAGAGCTGCGGCAATCATGGTGCGACAGCCAGTCATTAGTGCGGGCTTCGCATCTGGATAGTAAAACGGCGAATGCAAGGAGGGGGGCGTTGCACCATCGGCCGAGAGCTTAGCCAAGCGATCCCCGTTTACGGAGCCAAGCCGGTACATCATGATTGGAACGCCGGCCAGTCCATAGCGGCTGAAGTCTTCGCCGCCCATCGATGGTTCGGCGCTCGTCACATTGTCGTCGCCAATCTCGGCTCGAAAAGCTTGGGCAACACGTTCGCCCAGCTCGGGGTCGTTCCATAGCGAAGGTGTGCCTTCCGAGATTTCAACCTCGGGTCCCGGCGCACCGGAGCTGTCCGTGGCAGCCTTCGCCTTGCGGCGTATGGCGTCGTGCAACTGGCGCCGTACTTCCTGCGAATAGCTGCGCACGGTGATTTGCAATTCGCAGGTGTCTCCAATCACATTGTGCTTTGTGCCGCCATGAATGGCGCCAACCGTGATGACCGAAGGTTCGATCGGTTTGACTTCTCGCGAGACGATCGTCTGTAGGTCGAGCACCAGGCGCGCAGCAATCACAATGGGATCGATGGTCGTGTGCGGGTAAGCGCCGTGGCCGCCCCGGCCATGGATCTTGATATCAACGCTGTCGACATTGGCAAGCGAGTAGCCTGCGCGATAGCCGACCTTGCCGGTTTCAAGGGCGGCGTCAACATGCAGAGCGATGGCGAAGTCAGGTTTGGGAAAGCGGCGGAACAGGCCATCGTCGAGCATCGCCTTGGCGCCTTCGCCTCGTTCTTCAGCCGGTTGACCGATCATCATCAGCGTGCCTCGCCAGGCGCTTTTGGTCGCACTCAGATATCGCGCGACACCCACGAGATTTGTCATGTGAACGTCGTGTCCACATGCATGCATCACGCCCACCGTTGCCCCGCGCTGATCCGTCACTCGCACTTGCGACGCATACGGCAATCCGGTCTGTTCGACGACGGGCAACGCATCGAGGTCGGTGCGTAGCATGAGTGTGGGACCCTCGCCATTGCGGAGTATTGCGACAATCCCATGTCCGCCCACGTTTTGCGTCACTTCGGCGCCAACGCTGCGCAATTCGGCGGCCAGGCGATTTGCGGTTCCTTCCTCCTCGAACGATAGCTCAGGGTGGGCGTGGAACTGCTGATAGAGTTCGACGAGCGAATCAATATGCTCCACCATCCAGGCCTTGGGTTCGTTCCCCATGGCTGGCAAAGCACTGCACCAAGCAAGTAGAGTCAGGCCGGCAGAAAACTTCCACATCGTTAAATCCCCCGATGGCTTGCGCCCGTCGCATGGTTAAGAGACTGCTTTCACGTCAGGATACCAGCCCCCGGAACGAATCAAATTGCCGAGTTGCAACACCATCTGGGCAGAAGCTCGAGCGCGATGACTGATCGCAGCCTTGACGGCCGGGCCCAACTGGCCAAATGTATGGTGGTACTCCGGAATCTCGAACATGGGGTCGTAGCCGAATCCACCGGCGCCGCGCTCCTCCGTAAGAATTCGACCCCAGCAGCGGCCTTCGCTGCGTGCCAAGATCTCACCGTTCGGGTCCGATAGCGCCATCGCACAAACATAATAGGCTTTGCGATCCGCGATTCCTTGAAGGCGTTCTAACAGCAACGCATTGTTCGACGCATCGGTAGCGTTTGGACCCGAATATCGCGCCGAGTAGACACCAGGATCGCCTTGCAGCGCGGGAACGACCAGCCCGCTATCTTCGCCGAGTACCCAATGTTCCAAATGCTTCGCCTGTTCCGCCGCCTTAAGAGCGGCGTTTTCAGCGAACGTGGCGCCGGTTTCGTCAACTTCCAGAGCGTTGGAAAAGTCGTCAAGTGTCAGAAGCCTGCAGCCGATCGGCGCAAGTAAGGCTTCCATTTCGAGTCTTTTTTTCTTGTTATGCGTTCCAAGCACCAAAATTGGCGCTGGCGACTGCTCTGGCATGAGTTCACCGACCATTAGCGGAGCGTAGAATTAGAGGCGACTCGCGAAAGTTTATCGCACAGTTCCGCCCTTGGCCAGTGTCTCAACGAGCATAGGCCGCACTGAGGGAAGGTTGCGGCACTTGGACAATTTGTGGCTGAATGTCGCAGGGAATTCCAATAACAACTTTCGGCTTGTAGCCGGTTTGACCCGCAGCAGCGGGAGTTGTGGCAGGCGCTGAAATGGGTGTTGCTGCGAAGGCTCGCATGATGGCATGAATGTTCGGGTTGATCTCGGTTTTTCCGTCCAAACGTGGCTTGCCAACATTCTCGAATGCGCCCACGGTGACGATGCTTGCGTAGCGATCATGAAATTCAAATGCGTCGTAGCCCTTTTGACGCAATGCCAGCGTTAGCCGATGTGCGTTTTCCGCCGCTTCGTCAAGCTTGCTCTGTAATCGCGAGCCGCTCTCTTCGTATTCTTGTACCTTCTTCTGGTCTAAAACAACCGTGCCCGTGAATGTAGCAACCTTTACCGTGTACTTTGCGCCACTGTCGAGTAAATTGTGCTTGACTCCCTTGTTCATTTCGACCACCAAGGGATCGAGTCCCTGTGGCACAAAATAGTCGCGCGGCAGTAGCGGGTTTCGAGTGATGAAGGCCTTACGCATCGGCCCCTGCTCTTTACGGGGGTCGTCGTCGGGCAAGAGCGCCACCTGGATTTTCCGCAGCGCAGCAAGCGCCTGTGTGGTTTGGCCGCGACCCTCGGGATCGAGCGTTTGCGGCACCATGTACTTGATCTTCTGCAAAGTACGTTGCGCTTCACGGTCTTCGACCGATATGTAATTGCCAACTAGCACCGCGATTTCCTGAAACTCGCCGCTGCGTCGATACTGCATCCTGATTGGTTGGCCGTAGCGATCCACACCTCTTCCCGCGACGTTGTCGCTGAAGTCGAATTTCATTTCATGCGTATAAGCTTCCAGCTTGTACCGCTTGCGTAGTTCTAACACTAACTCGCGTGCTTGATCTTCGGCGCCTTCGCCTGAAAACGTAGTCGCCATGATCATCCAAGGCCCGTTGGCTTCGGTCATTACGTAATCCCGATCTGGATCAGCCGCGACTCGCTCGCCCGAGATTAGATTTGACCATAGCGGATTCGCTGCTGCACTTGCCGCGATAGCTGCGAATATGGCGGACGTGGCAAGCGAAAGCAGAGCAGGCGTCTTGCTTTTCATCAAACATTTCCTACGAAGTATCGGATTTTTTGGTGCGATGCCACCCTGGTATGCGTGCATGCGCGTCTGTAAGTCGGCGGGAAAGTAGCAAAACCGGTTCGATTCGGCCAGAGGTGGTTCGCTGCGAATTTCAATTGTGCCGCGCAATCGCGCTTGGAATATGGATAAGCTGAGTGCGGCATGTGTTGCTTGCAAGACAAGCCCTGTGCGGCGAGAATAATGCCGCCAGGGCATCCCGGCGTTCTCGACCATTACCTTGTCTTCAGGAGGCAAATGCTATGAGGCATTTCGTCGCTTTTCAACGATTTGCGAGTGTGCTAGCAGTCGCGTTGCTGATCGTTTGCGAAACAGGCTCGACGCTCTGCGCGAACGAATCTGCCAAGGAATCCGGCAAGGAAGCAGCCGACACGGGCACGGCGGCGGTCGAAGCTGCGCCGGCGAGACAATCTGCGGAATCGACGTCGAAACCGTCGGCCACGGAAACGAGTGAAAAGCCGGCGTCGAAGTCGCAAACGGCAAAGCCGCGTGACAAGTCGCCAGAAGAGCCGAAGAAGTTAGCCCATCTGGCGGAGATTCGCATTCGCGGCTCGTTGCCCGAAGCACCCGCTCAGCCGGGACTGTTTGGCGAGTTAGAACAGGACCTGGCGAAAGTCATCATGTTGATGGACCGCGCGGCGGCCGACGAAAAAGTCGACGGTCTCCTACTACGGATCGACAGCCCGGAGGTCGGCCAAGGCAAGGTTGCCGAACTGCGCGCCGCAATCGCGCGCGTGCGCGAGAAGAAGCGTGTCTATGCGATGCTCGATCAAGGCAGCGCGCCGGCATTTCTCGTTGCTTGTGCCTGTGATGAGATTGTCATGCCGCCCTCCGGCGTGATCATGCTGCCGGGCGTGCGGGCCGAGGTTTCATTTTACAAGGGCCTGTTCGAAAAGCTTGGCGTAGAAGCCGATATGCTCCACGTTGGCGAGGCCAAGGGCGCGGCCGAACCGTATACACGCACCAAGCTTTCGCCCGCCGTGCGCGAGAACCTGACCGAATTGCTCGACGATGTTTACCAGCAAATGACACAAACGATCGCGGAAGATCGTCGTCTATCTCCCAAACGTGTCAAGCAGTTGATCGACGAAGGCCTGTTTCCCGTGCTCAAGGCAGAAAAGTATGGGCTCGTGGATCGGGTTGCCTACGAGGATCAATGGCGGGCCGGATTGGCGAAACGGCTGGGCGTCAAGGATGTAGCCATCGACTCGCGTTACGGCAAGAAAAAGATCGATACCGACTTCTCCGGTCCAATGGGGATGGTCAAATTGATGCAGATGATGCTTGGTGGTGAAACTTCGGCTTCAGCAGCCAACGGCAAGAAGCTGGCCGTAGTCTATGCCGTTGGCCCAATCATGACCGGCAAGAGCCAACAGGGGATGTTCGGCGATTCTACGATGGGTAGCGAAACAATCGTGAAGGCGCTACGCAAAGCGTCTGGCGATGACAATGTCGTAGCGATCGTTCTTCGTGTTGATAGTCCCGGAGGCTCTGCTCTGGCCAGCGACCTGATTTGGCGCGAGGTCGTACGGACGAAGAAGCCGGTCGTCGCCAGTATGGGCGATGTGGCCGCGAGCGGCGGCTACTATATTTCTATGGGGGCCCAACGAATCTTTGCCGAACCGGCGACTGTCACCGGATCGATCGGCGTAGTCGGCGGGAAGGTGGCTCTCAAGGGACTCTACGAGAAGGTTGGTGTAACAACAGAGGTCATCAGCCGCGGGAAAAATAGCGGTATTTTCTCCGACACGGCCAAGTTTAGCGATTCGGAAAGGGAAACCTTCCTGGCGATGATGCGCGAGACATACAAGCAGTTTACGACGAAGGCTGCGAAAGGCCGCCAAATGGAGTTAGGCGAGTTGGAAAAGCTTGCCGGTGGCCGTGTTTACACTGGCGTGCGGGCCAAAGAACTGGGATTGGTAGACGAGATCGGTACGCTTCGCGATGCCATTGCCGCAGCCAAATCGCTAGCTGGCGTGAGAGGCGAAGAAAAGGTCCGATTAGAAATTTTGCCCGAGCCTAAAAGCTTTTTTGAAGAACTCTTTGGCATGGACGACGAGGAGGCGGCCCTCCGTACACCGCGGCTGCCGGTGGGTAAACATCTCGCACGCACGCTTGGCGAAGTCGAATTGCTCGAACGCCTGTTCCGCGAACCATCGCTCACGCTGATGCCCTATCGGCTGGAGTTACGGTTCCAGTAGGCCTTGAAGGCTTGGTCGACGCGTCAGCTCAGCAACCCACGAATTCTGCCGTCGTCAGAGGTGCCTGCCGTTACGTTCACAAATTGGCCTTCGTCACTCGGGTTGGCTGGCAGTTCAACGGGAGTGTAGCGGCACGACGTGCCGACGAACCAGCCAGGTTTCTCGGGAAGGAGCGACTCGACTAGGACCTGCAATTTGCTGCCGACGAGGTTGTCGTAATAGGCGTCGCGAAGTTCTGCTTCGACTGTTGCCAGCCGATGTAGCCGTTCCTGCTTCACTTCCGCAGCGATCTGGTCACTCATCTCGGCGGCGGGAGTGCCGCGTCGCGGGCTGAATGGGAAGATATGAATCTTCGAAAAGCCGACTGTGAGCGCAACCTGACAGGTTTCCTCGAACTCATCCTCCGTTTCACCAGGGAACCCGACGATGATATCGGTCGTGATGGCCGGTCTGTCGATCGCTTCTTGCACCAATCGACATCGGTCGACGAACCGTTGCACGCCCCAGCGGCGGCGCATGCGACGCAGCACCGAGTCGGAGCCACTCTGGATCGAAATGTGCAAGTGGGGAGCGATTCGTTTTGGAAATTCGGCCATGACGGCAATTAGCTCACGAGTTACCTCAGTCGCTTCGATGCTCGAAAGTCGCACGCGGAAGTTTCCCGGCAGCAAACAGATTTCGCGCAGCAACGTGGAAAGCCGAACCCAATCACTCTTGTCGCGTTGGCGATTGAAGTCGACTCCGAAATGGCCGAGATGAATTCCCGTAAGCACGAGTTCACGGTAACCCGCGTCGACCAATCGCCGAACTTCGTCCAAAACCTCCGCTAGCGGACGGCTGTGCATTTGCGGGCGCACGAGCGGAATGATGCAAAAACTGCATCGCAGCAGGCAACCATCTTGTACTTTGACATACGCTCGATGGCGATCGCCAAAACTCGAAATCCCTGTGGGAATGTCGACAACTCCGAAGCGACCGAGCAAGTCAGGAAGCTCGCGTTTATCTGTCACCACTTCGGCCACGTTCGGCAGTTGGGCCAATTCGTCTGGCGCACGGGTGGCATAACAGCCCATGACAACAATCCGCGAAGCGGGGTTTTTGCGGGCCAGAGACCGGATGACCTTGCGGCTTTTGGCGTCGCCTTCAGCCGTGACAGTGCACGTGTTAACGATGCATAGATCGGCCGCTTCCTCATCGGCGGCGTCGGCATAACCGATTCCAAGCAGGCCCTGGCGAACGTACTGAGTCTCGTACTGGTTGACCTTACAACCGAGCGTTACCGTCTTCAGCTTTGGGGGGGCACTGGACATGGAGTCGAGAATCTTATACAGGCGCTTGGAATTGGAAAGCTCCGATGGCCGAATTGGCCGTCGAACATTATATTAGATCGTTTCGACTTGTAACGCCCCTGATTTCTCGGTTCCTAGACGCGTGCGATGTCCCATCTGGAAGACTTTTTGACGGCGAATCGTGTAGCATTCGAACAGGATCTGTTTGACCTGTTGAAAATACCTAGTGTGAGCGCCGACCCGGCGCATCGCGACGACGTCAGTCGAGCGGCGGCTTGGTTAGCGGAGAAACTCACGTCGATCGGCCTGGCGGTCGAAACAATCCAAACGCCTGGCGCTCCGCTCATCTATGCAGAATCGCCCCATGTTTCCAACGCGCCGACCGTATTGGTCTACGGACACTACGATGTCCAACCGCCGGACCCGCTCAACGAATGGATCAGTCCGGCTTTCGAGCCGACTGTGCGCGACGGCAATGTATTTGCCCGCGGCGCGACCGACGACAAGGGGCAAATGCTCACACATGTAATGAGCGCTTGG
>JAGQOS010000154.1 GCA_020427265.1 Planctomycetales bacterium | reverse complement strand
CGATCGTCGTCCGGCGGCGCGGCTCGATTGGATTCTGTTGTTCTATGTCCTGGGGCTGGTCCTGGTTTCGATCTGGCCGCTCGAAGTGACGCTGCGCGGCGCCGACCTGCAGCGCAAATATCACGCGGGCCTAATCGCGTTCATTCCGTTTCGCGAAGCAAACCTCATCCTCCGCTGCTTTACCACGGCGTTGCTGGCCGTACCGGTGGGCATGTTTGTGGCCACGGTTTCGACCACGTCGCATCACCCCGTGCGTTCGAAAGAGAGCACGCTCGTGCTCGGCGTCTTGTTACTGGTGTTTATCGAGTCGATTCAATTGCTGATACTTGGCAAGTACGCAACGGCCACCGATCCGCTGATCGGGCTCGCAGGCATTGTTGCGGGCTTGGCGATCAGCGTCTATTTGCATGGCGGTTGGAGGAAGCTGTCGGCGCGGCGAAGCCGCGAGTTTTCAACGCATTATATGACCCGAGTCGCTCCCTACGTGGTCGCCGCGTTTACCTATGCCGGAGTGCTGGGGGTGATTCTTTGCTTGCCTTGGAATCCGACGAGCGACACCCAGTTGCTCAGTAGCCGATTCAGTCAACTGTTTCATGCTCCGCTGGCCATTTTTGCGCGCCAATCGCTCGCCGACTGCCTGGCCGATTGGGCGTCGACGGCCGCGCTCTTCGCGCCTTTGGGCGCGGTTTGGGCGTTGGCGATTGCTGGCCCCTCGATTCCCCAACCCATCCGCCGCGTGTTGTTTGGATTTTCCGTAATGTTTATCGCGGGCGTGGCGTTGGCGATCGAGATCATGCAGGTCCAACTGCCGCATGCCTACCCGTCGTTGACCGACGTTGCCGCGGCCACGGCTGGCAGTGCCTTGGGCATGCTCGCAGCTTACGTCTGGTTGCGGCGTCGTCGGCGATCGACGCCGGCCGACATGCTAAGCAGCGTGGGATAAGGGTGTCCTGCCTTCCGCCGAATTTATGTCGTGACACGGCGAGCCGGTTTCACCATACTATGCATACGATGCACAAAGGTGTTCGCGACTGGCTGTCGCTTCGGTAGGTATTTCGTGAAAACAATCCGCACGATCGCCGCGAGTCTGTTGCTATTTGTCTCGGCGCCTGGTTTTGGCGCTGAGTTGGCCAGGCTAGCGCCGACGGCAACGCATTTTCGCCGACCTGTCGCCATCGAAGCGATGGACGTCATAACGGCTGTCGTGGCCAACCAACGCAGCGGCACGCTGAGCGTTGTCGACGTCGACAGTCTGGCCGTCGCCGCGGAATACGATCTGCAGGGCCAGCCCAGCGACCTGGCTCAACGCGGCGGGCGTCTGCTCGTTACCGACAGGCAACGAAACCGGCTGTTGGCCCTGGAGATTGGGCGAGATTCGGCACGCCTGTGCTGGGAATTGTCCCTGCCGACGCATCCGGTGAGCATCTGTCTGGCGTCCGACGGTCGTGCGTGTTCCGTCGCTTCGCTTTGGTCGCGTCGGGTGAGTTTCATCGAGTTCGCGGTAGCCGGCGGCGACGACGTTGCGCCGAAAGTCGTAGCCACGGTCGAGCTGCCGTTTGCGCCGCGGGAGCAACTCTGGCTGGAAGCCCAAGGCCGGCTGATCGTGGCCGACGGTTTCGGCGACCAGATCGCCGTCGTTCGCCTCGACACGCACGCGGTGGAATCGGTTAAGACACTGCCCGGCCATAACATGCGCGGCCTGGCGCTCAGCCCGGCAGGAGATCGCGTTTTCGTTTCGCATGAAATGCTCAACGAGTTTTCGCCGCCCAGGGCCAGCGAGATTATCTGGGGTGGCCTGCTGTCCGACGCGCTGCGGGCCATTCCGCTCGAAAAATTTGTCGACCCGGCGGCAAGCCTGATGGACACGAGCCGATTCATCATGGTGGGCAACGGCACGCGCGGCGCCGGCGATCCCGACGCGCTTATCGCACGCGCCGACGGGCGATTAATCATCGCCCTGGGCGGCGTGGGCGAAGTCGCCATTGTCGAGGCCAACGGCATCAGCGTGAATCGCATTCCTGTTGGCAAACGGCCCGTGGCTCTGGCGGCGGTTCGCGACGATTGCTATCTCGTTGCGAACCAATTGTCGGACTCGATCAGCAAATTGGAACTGACCGAGCGGCCGAAGAGCCAAGCGACCTCGCCGCCGCAGAAGGCCGACAAACCGGCCACCTACGGTAACGATCAATACACTGCGGAAGACGCTGACGAAACCGGCGCGCCCGGAGCGGCGACCGTGCACGATTTGTATATCGGTGAAGAGAAGGATCTGACCGTAACGCTGCAGCATGTCGATTTGGGCCGCCATCCGGAACTCGGGCCCGCGGAGCGAGGCGAGTTACACTTTTTCGACGCGCGCTTGTCGCGCGGCGGCTGGTACAGTTGCCATAGTTGCCATTCCGACGGCCATTCGAACGGCGGCATTGCCGACACATTTGGCGACGGCAAGGAAGGCGCCGCAAAGCGCATCTTCTCGTTGCTCGGGGTTACGGAAACGGCGCCCTGGGGATGGCTCGGCAACAAACCGAAGCTCGACGATCAACTGCACCAGACACTGCAACTCACAATGCAGGGCCGCAAACTCGATAAGCAGGGTGTCGAAGATCTGATCGCTTACCTGCGTACGCTTAAGCCGCCGCCACCGTATCAGCCGGCCAATTCGGCTGAAGATACGGCGGTCATCGCCGCCGGACGCAAGCTGTTCGAAACGCTCGACTGCGCTTCATGCCATGCCGGCGCCACGTTTACCTCGAGCGAGGTCTACGACGTGGGGCTGACCGACGATCTGGGAACCAAACAGTTCAATCCGCCTTCGCTTCGTGGCGTGGGCCATCGCTACGGACTGTTCCACGACAAACGCGCCGCGAACATCGACCAGGTGATCGTCGAGTTTCAGCATCAGTTGCCGCGCGCCTTGGGTGCGGAAGAACAGCAGATGCTCATTCGGTATCTGAAGAGTTTGTAGGTCGCCGACCAAACGCGGAGTCGATCCCGGCGGAATCTTAGAGTTCAAACCGAAATGTGCGCGAAAGGTAGCGACCAAAACGGCTGGCCAACGTTTCGCGCCGGGCGAGAATCTTGGCTTGGCCGCGCAGGCCCAGGCGAACGATTCCCGCGGTATCGTCGAGCGGCACGAGCGCCTGGTACGAGGCGCTGAGAGGACGTTCTAAACCTGCGGCGTCGGTGCGGGTGGCGACGGAGCCGCCGGCTTTGCCGGAAAGCCGCGCGGAAGTGGCTTCAAGGTCGTTGGCGGCCAACTCGGCGATTTGTCCGCGATAGACCTTGCCTGGCATCTGATCGAGCGCGATCTCCACACGTTGTCCCTCGGCCACACGTTGGATTTCCGTTTGATCGATGACCAGAACCGCTTCCAGTCGGCGCGGGTCGCCGATCTGGCAAAAGAGCGTGCTCTCGGGCAAGGTAGCTCCCAGATTGTGCGCTTCGAGCGGTGTGCCCGACCACGACGCCAATTCGATCTGGTCTTCCGACTCGCGCCGCTTCGGCGGTGGCGGCAGCACGGTGCCGGCAACTGGGGCGTCGAGCGTCAAACGGTCGAGGTCTTCGCGCCGCTGCCGGATTTGTTGTTCGACGGATTGGAGCGATTCTCGCACCTCGTCGATTCGCGCGCCGGCTTGCCGATCGCGAAATCGCTGCTTTTGCAGGGAGTCGATTTGCGTGCCAAGCTCATCCCGCCGGCCTTCCAATTCGGCGATCTCCAGTTCCAGGCTCACATTGCTGAGCACCGCTAATCGCTGGCCCGCGCGCACTTGCTGATTCGGCGCCACGTCGATGCTTTGCAAGCGACCCGGCACGTCGACATACACGGTCGTCGCGTCGCGCGATTTGACTTCCAGCGTGCAGAAGACGGGCGAGGGAAGCGGAACCAGAAAGAACGCGGCCATGGCTGCGCCGAGCACGGCGAGTGTGGCGAAAAGTCGAACGCGTTGCACGCGATGGGCCCTCCCGGGGACATGGAAGAACTTGACCAGTTGAGCAACCGGCTGGCCGACGAGGCTGATCAGCGCCATGCAGGCGATCGCCTGGCCGAGAATTTCGAGTCGATACGGCTCGAACACCTTGTAGAGGAACCACAGAATCGAAAAAGTGATCAGCCAGCGATAGGCGACGGCGGCCACGGCATAGGCCGCAAAGAATCCATGATTGCGCGCCGGCAGGAACGGGTCGTGCGGCGGTTCCAGCCCCAGGCACCAGGAACTGAGCTGGCGCTGGACGACGGCCCCCGCTTTCTGCCGCAGATTGGGAATCTCGACGAGGTCGGACAGGATGTAATAGCCGTCGAAGCGCAACAAGGGATTGGCGTTGAACATTAGCGTGCTTACCGAGCACACGAGCATTGTGCTCAGGCACAGGTAGTTCAGCATGCCCGGCGCAGAGAACCACCAAAGAAACGTGCAGATCGAGGCGATGATCAATTCCACATACATGCCCGCCGCCCCGATCGCCGCACGCTGCCACTTATTGGGCAGCAGCCAAGCGTCGGAAACGTTGACGTATAAACAGGGCGTGAAGACCATGAACAGCACGCCCATCTCATGGCATTCGCCGCCGAAATGCTTGCAGGTGAGGGCATGGCCGAACTCGTGCAAAATCTTGCTTATGATTAGCGAGGCCGCGAGCCAAATCCAATTCTGCGCGGCGAAGAACGCGTCGAACGAAGGTAGCTTCGTGCAGAAGACATCGAACTGCACGGCAACCAACAGCAGGGCGCACAACCCGAGCAAAAGGCTCGCGAAAACGGCCGCCGGCGTGAACATCCAGCGGACCCGGGGATAGAGCCAGTTGAGCATGCGATCCGGATCGATTCCTTTGAGCCGTATCGAAAGGATGTTGCTTACCGCGGCAAGCCGCTGGCGGCGGCGATTCTGGTCGCTGCGCTGTTTGAGCTGAGCGCCCTGCCCCTCGGCATCGGCAATCACAAGATTGCTGCGATGCAGCATACCGAGGAACTGCTGAATTTCTTCAAGCGCGATGCGCTGCGGCCGAAATCGGCGTTCGAATTCACCCTTGAGATCGTCGAGGCTGCGGCGCCCGTCGAGCAATGAAAGCAGCAGGAATTCTTCTTCCTCGAAGCGATGGTACGACAGGCTCAAGGGTTCCTTGACGACGAAGTACTTGCGGCCTTGGTACGACTGTGCGCGTGTTTCCAGGTCGGCTCGCATACGCACCGGCAGCGGCCGCGCGGAACTCGAAATCAGGCTGTCGGCCAAGGAAGGCATCGCAGGAGTGATCGGCTTTCGGACTCAGGAGGCACAGGAACCTACAGGCGGAACAAAATTTTGGCTTCGACAAAGCGGAACAGGTCATGTAGCCAGACGTAGCCCAACGACCGCGTACCGCAATCGACTTTCGCTGTAACTGAAGCGCCGGGGCGTAGTTGTTCGAGCTGGGTTTTGTCGATCGCCACCCGCAGACGGACCGAGTTCTGGCCATCTTCTCGCACCTCGGCGGAAGCGTGAATTTCAACGACCTCGCCATGTAATTCGCGTCCCGGATCGGTGGCGAGAAAGAAGGTGACCGGCAGCGGTTGCTCGCTCGCCTGAGCGGCTGTGGCGATCGCGCCCATGCGATCTTCCGGCATGTCGATCCACAATTCCCATGGCCCCTGGGGATCGGCTACGGTCAACAACACCTGGCCCTGGCGAACCGGGCGACGATTGAGCCGTTGCTCGACTTGCCAGGTGATGACCTGGCCGTCGATCGGACTGGTGACGCGCAGCGACTGGCGATTTTGCTGGCTCAGTTCCAGTTGCCGCTCCAGGCTCTCATAGGTCTTGCGCAGTTGCAGCACTTGCCCCGACAATCGGTTTTGCTCTTCGGCCGTACCGCGCGCGGCGCCGAGCAGCGCGCGTTCGATCGAACGAATCTGCTTCAACGTGGCGTCGCGCCGGCCGACAAGATCGGCAATGCGAATATCGAGCTCCGTGTTGCGCATTTCAGCCAGCAATTGGTTGCGACGGACCGTTTGCCCGTGTCGCGCCGGCACGTCGACCACGACGCCGTCGATCGCGGCGAAGACATCGCGCCGCGTTTGGGGCTGCAACGTGCCGTTGGCTTCAAGCTGGAAGTCGGCCGGCGCCAGGACGAGCGTTGCGATGACGAGCGCGATGCCGATGAACACGGCCAGCGTTTTGGGTAGTGTGCGCCAAGCGAGCAATGCCGGCAAGCGGCCAATCGCTTTCCACAGCGGCAACAAGAACACGCTTTTGTGTTCCAAAGCGTTTGCCAGGGCCACTTCGCTATGTTGGCGCACGACACTGGCGCGCTCGCGAAACGACTCGTGTGCACCGCGCGCTTCGATCTGTTCGAATATCAAAGCGCCTATCAATTCGGGCTTCGAACGTTGGCGGTCTTCATTTTGCCGGTGCAACGGCAACACGGCGACGGTGCGAGCGTGAGCCAGATCGAGAAATTCATTGAGGGCGGTTTCGATTTGTGGCGGCAACGGCTCGTCGTCGCCGGAGTACCACAGCGGTTCACCCGTTCGCGAGGCGGCTGCCGCCAACCTGGCGAGGCGGGCGGCCATGTTGCTGCGTGCGTCGAATGACTCTTGTCCGCTGATGGCCTCGATGCGCATTCGGCTTCCGCTCGCCACGGCCACACTGAGCCGATCACAACCGGCCAGGCGCCGCCCTTCGTTCGCAATGCGAAACGCCGTGTTCGTCACGTCGAGATCGGCGTGAACCGCATGTGTGAAGACAGAGAGCTGTTCCCAGAGCGATTGCCGGTCGACGAATTGGCGCAGCCGGTGGCTGCGGAGAAAGTTGCCTGCTAGTTCACAGAGCTGCCGGACAAAACGCAGGTATCCGCGCTGGGCCGTCGCCCGGGTATCGGCGCGTTGAAAAACTTCGAGCAACGCTTGCGGTCCCGAGTCGTTGCTCATAAGTCCGACGACGAGCAAGCATTCGGTCGGGTTGCCTTTCGAGGCATCGATGCCCGAAGAGCGTGCAGGCACGAGCGCGTCGTTGCCTTGGCCGAGCAGTTCGACAAGCAAACGCCGATGCTGCACGGCCGTGAGCGAGTCGCCGCAAATCTCTTCGGGGGCATTGGTTTGGAAGGCGAGTTGCACGTCGCGCTCGCCGCGGCGCACCCAAACCGCGCCGCCGAGCGCCGCTAGCGCCAGCACGGCCCGTTTGGTTAGCTCTTCGTAAAATTGTTGCGGCTCGATGTCGGAGCGCGCGAGCGCTGCGATCTCCTGAGTGAGGTCTTGGATTTCGCGTCGCGCCTGCGAAACGGCCTGGGGCCCGGGGCTTTCGCTGGCCGGCGCTACGCCGGGCGCACTTCCCGCGCCAACAGGCGGAATGACCGGAATTGCCGCAGGAAAATCAGGTGTTTTCACGAAAAACCACCCATGCTCACTCGCCGCGCGTCGGCCGCCATTGGGGCATGCCGGAGCGCACAATCGCTACAACCGTTACAGACTCTCAGGTAATTCATCGGCATTTTCAGGCAGGCAAGATGCGGCGAATCTATACAAAGTTCGCCACTGCCAGCAGCGCGCTCACTGCTGTCTTCACGCCGAGCGATGGGAGCCGAGCCGCTGGCTGGAAAAATGGCCTACGACCAAGCCGACGAGCACGAGGATCAAGGCGCCCTGTGCTTCGCGCAGCGCCGTGTGACGAGCATAGTCGATACTCGACCAGAACATCCAAGCCGAGATTGAGAAGAAGATGAGTGGAATGAACGGGTAGCCCGGCACGCGATAGGGACGTTCCGTGGCGGCGTCGCGATAACGGAGGATCGGCAACGCTGCGATCGAGAGCACAATAAAGAACCAGAAGGGAGCGGCCGAAATAGCCAGGGCCCGGTCGAACCCTTGCTGCCCCCCTCGCCAGCCCACGCCGGCCGTGAGCAACAGCGTGAGCAAGGCCTGCACCAGCCAGGCGCGCTGTGGCGATTGCGATCGCTCGTCCCACCGCCCCAGCCAGGCGAACAACGGGTGATCGACACCGGTTACGTAGTAGATGCGCGCCCCGGTAAAGAGCATTCCCTGGATGGCGCCGAGGCACGAGATGGCGACCAACAGGCTGAACGCGGCTTCGCCGAATCTTCCTAGCACCCGATCGAGCGCCGCCGCGCCGACGGTCGACGACGACTGCACCGCGCTGAATCCCAGCAAATGGACGAAGGCCCAGTTGACCAGCAAATAAACGGCCGCAATGCCCAAGGAACCGAGGATTAGCGAACGAGAAAGATTCTTGTTCGGATCGCGCACTTCGGCGGCGACCAATGGCATGTCGTTCCAGCCTCCGTAGGCGAACATCACAAAGATCAACGCCAACGACAGGCTCCCGTCGTAAGTTGCCGGGGTGTCGGCCGAGCCCCCGGAAATGGCGGAGGACTCCACGGCCGGCGACAGCAGGCAGCCAACGGCCAGCAGCAGCAACCCGGCCACTTTGGCGCCGGTCAGGGCGTTCTGCGTCCATTTGCCTTCGCGCAGGCCCAGGAAGTTGAGCAACGAAATTCCCACGACGGCCGCTACGGCATGCAAGGCGATCGAGAAATCGAGCTTGCCTAGCGGCGCGATTCGATGGATATAGCCGCCGTAGATATAGGCGATCGCGCCGACCGATGCCGGGCGAATGATCCAGAACTGGGTCCAGGAATAGAGGAACCCTAGCCGCTTGCCAAAGGCTCGGGTCAGGTACACATATTCGCCGCCGTCGCATGGATAGGCCGTGGCCAGTTCGGCGTAGCACATCGAACCGAACAGGGCGAAAAGCCCGCCGATAATCCACAGCCCATAAAGCGACGCCGTGTCGGCCGTATTGGCGGCGACGCGTGGAATCGTTTCATAGAGCCCGCCCCCGACGACAATGCCCACGATGATGCTCGTGGTATCGAACAGCGAAAGCTGGCGTTTCGGGGCCGCATCGTTGTGCATCTGTGGTCGGCTCGGTGAATGGACGGACGGCGGGCAACGGCCGCAGCAACTTGCTCCCACGCATCGCGTAGCGTAGAACGGACGTCGAAACATCGTACGGGCTAGGTCGCGGCAAAGTCGAGGGGAGATTGTACATGGCAAGTCAGGCTCAAGTGGCCCTAGGCCTCGATTTTGGCACTGAATCGGTGCGGGCCCTGCTGGTCGATTTGCAAGGGTGCGAACGCGGTTCGGCCGTCGCGCCGTATCGACACGGGCAAATTGTCGATACTTTGCCCGGCACGGGGAAGAAACTCCCGCCCGAATACGCGCTGCAATGCCCCGGCGATTGGCTCGACAGCGCCGCCAAGGCCACGCGCAAAGCGCTGCGGGGCGCGAAGTTGCGCGGCGCAGACGTGTTGAGCATCGGTGTCGACTTTACGAGTTGCACGATGCTGCCGACACGACGGGACGGCACGCCGCTGTGCGAAATCGAGCGGTTCGCCAAGCGGCCGTTGGCCTGGCCCAAGCTTTGGAAACATCACGGCGCGCTGGCCGAAACCGAAGTGATCAACCGCGTGGCTCGCGAACGCAACGAAGACTTCTTGCGCCGTTACGGCGGCGTGATCGGGCTGGAATGGTTTTTTCCCAAGGTTCTCGAAACGTTGCGCCACGACCCGCGTGTGTACGACGCGGCCGAAGTGTGGCTCGAAGCGGGTGACTGGTTCGTTTGGCAATTGGTCGGCGGCGAAGCCGACACGCTGCCCCGTTCCACCTGCCAGGCCGGTTACAAAGCGATGTGGAACGCCCGCACCGGCTATCCGAGCGAAGATTTTCTCGCGGCCGTCGATCCCCGTCTGGAGAGCGTCGTGGCGGAAAAGATGCCCGGGCGTTTGCTTTCGCCCGGCGCT
>JAGQOS010000153.1 GCA_020427265.1 Planctomycetales bacterium | reverse complement strand
TAGAACAAAGGTGTCCGCCGCTGTATCGTCTCCCAAGTGAACGGTCGAGGGAAAGGAAAACTCGTGCGCCGTGACCAGATCTGCGCCGCCACCCGTGTCCAAACTGAGCGCCGCGCCGACGTCGTCGATGACGATCGTGTCCGCGCCGGCGCTCAAGGCGGCGTCGATGCTCGAAAACTGCTCGTAACTGATTTGGCCGGCAACTCCTCGAATGTCCAGCGTATCAGCGCCGAGCGTAAAGAATGTTGCGGTTGGAAACTCAATCGAAAGCGTATCCTCCTGGCCCGTTACCGCAGTTGAATCTCCCTGAGTCGTGCCGGACACATTCAAGTCGGCGTCGAAATCGCCGAAGAAGCCGACAATCTCTAGCCGGTCGTCGCCGTCTCCCAGTTCCACGTCGATCGGCGAACCGGCGCCGGAAACTTGCAGCGTGTCGTTCCCGGCGCCAAGCGACAGTAACACCTGTTCGAACGCTCCAAAACCGATGCCGCCGTTGACGCCGTCGGCCATGCCGAAGCCGGTCAGGTTGGATTGGCTCAGCAGGCCCGATCCTCCGGCAATATCGGCTGTGTTTTCAATGACAAGCCGGTCCGCCAATCCTTCGCCCCCTTCGAAGTTGATCTTGCCGAAGAGCAGTGCGAGCGTCTTCAGCGATCTCCCGCCAACCGTAGCCGTATGCAGGCCGACCTCGACAACGTCGCTTCCGCCACCCAGATCGATCGTCAACTCCGTCTCCGCGTCGCTGTAGCGCGCCGCAACCGTATCGCGCCCGGCGCCCAATCCGAGATTGACATTCTCCGCGTTGGCGTAGAACAGCGTTTGACCGCCGATCACCAGCGCGGCGTCGTAGGAAGCATTGGTCGAAGGGACACTCAGTACCGACTGAGGCTGTGTCGCGCCCCGGCCGGAGTCGTCCAGATTGATTTGATCGATCACCAGGGCGTCGGCCGCCGCATTGGATTCTTCACCGGCGTCGAGCAGGAAGCTGGATCGCAATGGTGTGAGCAAACCGCCCGTACTGCCGATGTTGATTTCGTCTTTGCCGGCGTGCGTGGCGATCGTGACCGGAACAACGGAGTCGAGCCGACGAAAGTTAACCGTGTCGCCGTCGTCGCCCGTCGTAATCGTGATCGCCGTGACCGCTTCGAGGCGTCCCGTAAATTCCAATTCGGCCCCGGTACCGATGTCCAACCCCGCCAGGTCCGCATGGACGATGATCGAATCGCCGGCGCGCAGCAGGCCGCTGCTGATCACGTCGTCTCCGACGTTGAGCGTGATGGACCCGACCGTGGCGACGATGCGCGAGCTGTCCGAAAGGATCGCATCCTGTCCCGAATTGTCCTTGTCGCTGACAGTCAACTGAATGTCGCCCAGGCTCGACGAAACGGTCTGCGGCGTCAGACTGCCGCTCGTTTCCTCCAAGGCAATGTCGCCGCCGGCCGTAGCGCTGAAGAGGCCGGAAACGGCAATCTCCAACGGTGCATCGAGCCGGCCGATCGTCCGATCCGTCGCCGTAGCCGTATCGCTTGTATCCGGCGTGGCTTGCAGAATCAGCGTGCCGGCGATCACGTCGATTCCGTCACTGCCCGCGTCATCCGCATCCAGGATCGATCCGTCGGCGATAAGCGAGACGAGTCCCGAGGAACTGATGCGCGAGACGTTCGCATCACCTCCGCTGACTTCCAGGACAACCTTGCCGCTCGATGCTGCATCGATCAAAACGCTGCCGCTGCTGGGAGCAAGCAACTGGATGCCGTAGCTTTCGTAGCCAATGTCGCCCGACGCCGAAAGGGAAACCTCGGCCGAAGTAATCGCAAACGGATTCGACGACGACAGACTGGTGAACGCGAGCAGTGATGCTTCCCTCCGAGCGACCGTGTATTCGACATCGCTGCTCTTGATGGTCCATCGCGCATCGGCTTCGACAACGTTGACCGTGGCCGTGGCGGCGAGCGTGGCGCCGACGTTGTTAAACGCATCGAAGACCGCTTGAGGAATTGTGTCGGCATCCAGGGCGCTCGCGGAAACATCGCTCATTACCACAACTGCCGCCGTTACGAACGACCCCGTTTCCGACGTGATGCTCGTGCTTCCCAGCGGGTTGTCGATCAGGCCGGCGATCCCGATCAGGCCCGTGCTCTCGATCGTAATGGTCGAACCCGTTGGCGTCGTGTCGCTAACCGGAGCTAAGGTGTTGATGTTGGGCGCGACGGGAACATGGATCAAATCGCTCGCCGTGGCGGCTTCGTTGCCAACATCAATCCGGCCGACGACGAGCGTCTTGTTCGTTTCGTTGCGAATCGTGACTTCGTCGTAGGCCGACTGGTATACCAGCGTCGGCTCTCCGGTGATGACTCTGGGATCGGTCATTTCACCGTCGCGTCCCGTTTCGTTGACCGTCAACGTGACGCGTCCTCCCAGGCTGCCTTGGTTGATCAGATCGTGAACGGAGATTTGCGAGTCGGTCTCGGTGTATGTGAAAGCCTCTTGAGTGACTGTGCCGTCTGCTTCGATAATCAAGACCGGATCGGCCGCCACCAGCATGGTGAGCGTCGAGTTGAGATCGATCATGCGATCCGCCTGCAAGCTTTCGGATTCCGTCGGTGTAGCTCCGGGCGCTGCGCCTCGTAGCACGCCGGCGGCGGCGACGTCGGACAGGTCGACATCGGTGAGCGCCGAGACGTTGATCGTTTGAGATTTCAGCTCCGATCCCGTTTCCGTCGTCACCGTGGCGGCGGTCGCCAGCACGACGCCGGCGTCGGCATCCGGGTCGCCCGCCAGGGAACCTCGCTTTCCGGTGACCGTGGAGCCTCGCGCGTTCGAGTCGGCGGTGATTTCCGTCAGGTCGGCCGTCAGATTGATCGCTTCGTCGCCGTCCAACAACGCGCCGGCCGCAATGAAAACGTCTGCGTGAGCCTTGATGTCGATATCCGATCTGGCGTCCGAGTCGGCGAATCCGGCCGAAGCTTCCGAGTTGGCGTCGGCCACTATGTTCAAATCCGCAATCTCGGCGACCACGTCGACCGTGGCGCCCTTGATCGTCGCCGCGCCGATATCAGTCTGAATGAGAGCCGCTTCATTGGAGATGCCGCTCAAGAAGAGATCGGCCGTCGCCGTGGGGATGGCGATTCCTGAATTGCTGATCGCGTCGGCGTCGATACTTTGGTCCGTATCATATGTCGATTTGACCGTCACTTGATCGGCGGCGGTGATCGCCACATTGTCCCCGACGCTCAGTAGCGTCTCTTGATTGACGTCGATGTCTGAAAACGCTTCCGAGATTCCGAGCAGACCGCCGCTGCCGCTGCGCACACGCGTGTGGGCGTAGTCGTAGGAATCGGCCAAGATCGTGACATCACCCCGGCTGGAGGTGATCGTAGCGCCCGATTCGATCATCAATTCGTTCCGGGCGATCGTATCAACATCGCCGCGCTGTATGCCGACGCCGATGATGCTGAAACTGTCACCGAGCGCTTTTGCGTCGCCGCTCTGTCGGCTCTTGGACTGGACGATTACGTTGCCGGTTGTCGCGGTGATGTCCGCATTGCCGATCGTTGTTCCAACGGTGGCCTGAGGCCTGGAGCGCGCCCAGGATCCTTGTACGCCCAACAGAAGCGCTCCGCCCGACGAAGTCGCTTCGGCATTGGCCGTTCCGGTTGCTGTTGAGCCATCGGCTCGCTCGACGCTGTGCAACGCCTCGATCGTAACCGAATCGGCGACGAGGATCGTTGAATCGCCAATGGTTGTGTTGACAGTCGGATCGATTTCCGCGGTCGCTCCCGACAAGCCGATCGCCACCCCCACAGCTCCGTTTTCACCCACGGCAATCGCATCGGCGTCGTGGTCGGTCGTTGCCGTAACGGTTACGTCGCCGTCGGCGTAAACCTCGACTCCACCCAGCAAACGGGCGTCGACGTCGGGATCAATGGTCGTTTTCGCCAACGAACCGGCCACGGCCAACGCAATGCCTCCAGCCAACGCCGGGGCCTTGGTGCGTGCCTGCGTTACCGTGCTGCTAGCCCGGACGTCCAGAGATCCGATGCCGGTCTCGACGTTGCCGTCATTGTCCGCCTCGCCCAACGTGGAACCGACCACCTGGGCGCGAACGCCCCCTCCGAGATGGATGATGGATCCCGACAGGCCCGCTGCATATTGCAAGGAGGTCGCGGCTGCATTCCCGACCACTTCGACGTCCCGCACGTGGCTCGCGACGACCGTGACGCCGGACGAGTTGCGAATTTGCACGCCGTCTTCGATCGAGGCGTACTGCGAGCTTTCAATGTCGGCCTCGGCGTATTGGGCGCCGAGTGCATAAAGAAATGCTCCAGCGCCGGCCACGGCATCGGCATCGACCGTTTCGCTCGCCGAGGCCTGCACATTGACTTTGTCGGTAACGTCAATGAACGCGTCGTCGTCAATGAACGCTTCGGTGACCGTTCCGACGCGTAGCAGCGAAATGGAACCTCCCACACCGGCGCCGCCGAGCGCCAGAGCTGCGGAACCCGCCTCTGAATCTTGGATCACAGTTTCGTGGGCGATGATGTCGAGATCTCCACCGGCAACGACCTCGGCGAATTCGCCGAGGTATGCCGCCACGTCTTGCACGCTGCGGTCGATCGTTCCGGGTGTGCCGACGGCAACTTGCACGCCCCTCAAGGTCTCGGTCGCTTTCGACGGAGAACGCTTTCCCGAAACGCCTTGGGTCTCGGTTGCAGAATCGACGGCGTCGTTGATCGCCTCGAACAATTCATCGCCGATATCGTCCACAATGTTGGTCGAGGCGATTCCGGAACCGACGTTGGCGACGATGAAGGTGCCGACCAATCCGCCGCCGCCGGAAAGTGCCAGACCGCCCGCCCGCAAGTCCAAGTCGTTGTAGGAATCCGCCGCCACACGGACGTCGCCGACGGCGGCTACCTTGGACGAGCTGCCGATGTGGGCGTCGACCGTATTTTGCAGATCGAACCAGAGGAGGTTTCCGCCAATGCCAACGCCGCCAGCAGCGGCGAGTCCACCGACAGTGACATTATTGACGACCGAGTTTGCGGCGCTGATTTCGACCGACTGGTCGGCGCTTTGATAGCTTGAATCTTGATTGATTTGCGCCTGCCGTGTGTCCCCCTCGACAATGGCGCGGGTTTCCGTGCGCCCTACGTAGATGGCGGCGACGGCATTGAAGGCCGCCTTGATTCCAAGAGCTCCGACGACCGCGGTGCCGGAAACGTCCGAGAAGCTATCGGCTCGGACGGTCGTCGCCCCGGCTGCATTGGTCGCAGTGTTGACCAGGATGGCCTCGGTGACGTTTTCGTTGATCATCACCAGGAATGTTCCACCGGCGCTTTTCAAACCGACGGCCGCCCCTCCAGCGATTTGAATGAAGTTGACGTTATCGACCGCGGCGACCGTGAGATCGCCGTTCGAAAAGGCGTCGATCTCCGACATTGTCGCCAGGCTTGTATTGTTAACTCTCAAGAAGTCGACCGAACCGGCGCCGGCAAAATCGTTTGCAATGCTGACGCCCACGGTTCCGCCATCCAAGGTCGTCGTCGTATTCGTGCTGACTTCGAGATTGCCCCCGGCATGAATCTGCGACCGTCCGCCCCCCGTCGCAACGGACGGATCCGTATCGCTTATCCAGGCTTTTGTGTCGTTCGTGACAAAGATTCCACCGGCCGCAAGACCGACCGACGCCTGGCCGGTTCCAATCGAGACGGCGCCCAGAACAATCAGAAAATCGGTGTCTTGATGCGACCGGACGATCACGTCGCCCCCGGGCGCCGCCGCGCTGTTGACGTCGGTATCCTGAATGTACGCATAAGTCGTGTCGGTGACGACGGTCGGCCCCAGATTCAAGGCGACCCCGACTTTCCCCAAGCCGACGCTGGCTGAAACCAGCGTCATGTCTTCGGTCGAGCTGGCGATGACGGCCAGCCCCGAAACGGCCTCGGTGGTCTCATCTCCGACGTTGTCCCAAACCGGAATGGAATAGGTATCGCTCGAGTCGCCCAACGCCGAAACGGTTGACGAATCGATATAGGCCTCGGTCGTGTTGTCGATCACGGAAACGGTCAGACTGATGCCAACGCCCGTGGCCTCCCTTCCAACTCCCGCCGCGCCCGCGATGGTGACGATGCTCCCGTCTTGGTCGGACAGGACGATCAAATTGCGATCCGCGTCGACGCTCGAATCGGTAATGGTCGCGCGGGTTTCATTCGTCAGCACCACGGTGGAAAGGGAACCCGCGATCGCGTTCTGCTTCGCCAATGCGCCGCCGACGCTAATCGTTTCGACCGTGGCGTCCGAGTCGGCGATTACCGTGACGTTGCCGTCCGTCGCGGTTACCGTCGACGCGTTGATATTCGCCTCAGTCGTGTCATTCGTGACGTTTATCGACAACGCGGCGCCAATTCCATCCGCAGTGCCACCCCCTCCAAAGGCAACCGCGGCCGCTCCCGTCAAAGCCTGGATGGTAGAGGAGTTGTTCGCCGCAACATCGACATCGCCGTCCGCGACGGTGGCCGTCACGATGGAATTGTCGATGAGCGCGGAAACTTCCTGCTGCGCGTAATTGAACGAAAGCTGCCCGGCGCCGGCAATGCCTCGCGCGGCGGACGCTCCGAGCATGGCGGCCATGACCGTTCCGTCCGAAACAGCGCTAACCTCGACATCATGGGCCGTGAGTGTCGTATCGGCGACCTGGGCCTCGATATCGGTGGCGATGACGTTGAATCCCAGGCCCGCCCCAACAGACGTGGCTGTCGACCCTTGACGAGCAAAAGCAAGCGTGAGAGCGGCGCTGAGGATCAACTCGAACGAACCGTCTTCCGCGTGGATGGTGGCGTCGCCATCCACGTCCAACCCTTCGTCCTCTTTTCTCCCTCGAACAATCGCGTGGGTTCGCGTACTGACCAGGTTCAAGCCGATGCTAATGACAATGGCGCTGGTGGCCCCTGTTCCGGAGAAGTTGGTCGCGTATCCGACCAAGGCGCTCCAAATCGTGCTTGCCGTATCCGCAAGAACGGCCAGGTCGCCGGCAGCGTCGATCGCGGAGTTCTCGATGACGGCCAGCGTGCCGCCGTCGCGCAGGTCGTTACTGATGACGTTCACGCCAATCGCGAATCCAACCGCCGAGGTGGAGTCGGCATTGGCGTTTTCGGAATCGTTCACCTGCGAGATCGCGCCGGCAAGCCCCACGATGAAGTTGCCATTTGTTGCCGCAACATGCACGTCATCGACGGAGACGGCTGACTCGCTGACTTGCGCGATCGTGTTGGACGAGATCACATTGACGAAGATCGACCCGGCCGCCGCCAGCGCGCCGGTCGCCGCGGCGCCTCCAACGGCGACGGCGATGATGTTGCCGCGCGCGTCGCTGCCGACATTGAGATCGCCCGCGATCGTAACCGTCGATTCATCAATGATCGCCTCGGTTTGCTGCACCATGACGTTGACCGCCAGAGCCCCCGCCATGGAGGCCGATCCGCCGCCCCGTTCGCTGTCGACCGAGCCATAAGTGACGGCCCCGGCCCCCATGTAGATGTTCGAATCATTCTGGGCGTCGACGAACAAGTCGCCCGTCGTTGTGATCGTCGCGTTTTCAATCGAAGCGATCGTGCGATCGACTTGGACGTTGATCACAAACGTTCCGGACGCATTCGCCCCGCCGATGAACTTCTCCGCGGTGCTGTCACTCGATGAACTGGAACTCCAACCCGCGCCCGTCCAGGCGTTCGTTTTGTTGGGCGTGGCGACCACACCAGCGACCGTGACCACCAAATTCGTACCGGTATTGGCGGCCGCGATTCCGATATCGCCTTCCGCAGAAATCGAGGCCACGCCGCTGGTAACCACGTCGTGGAATCGATGGCCGTTTCCAGTGGCGGTCGAGGGATTCAAGCCGATCGGCGTGGCGCCGTCCGTCGACAATTGAATCACGCGGTCGCTGACGCGGATGACCGTGTACGTAGCGCCGTCGGTCAGCCCGCCGATCGGGTCGCCGCCGGCGGCGTCGTAGACGATCCGGTCGCCGTCGGCCAGGCCGTGCACGCGGCCAAAGTTGACTTCGTCACTCGCGCCGTCGACCGCGGCTACGGGACGAAACACGGCCGCGACGGCGTGATGGGTTCCCACCGTCGCGGAAGTTTCCAGCGTGACGACCTCCGGATCATCGGTGACTTGCAAGGCTTGCGGGAGGGCTTCGGTCAGTTGAATCTTGGTCGAACTACCGGCAACCAAACGCACGAAGTAGACCTGCGCTTCGCTCAAGCCGACAATCGGTGTTCCAATGCCGGTGGTATACGTCACCGCTTGACCGGCTGCGTAGTTGTGGTCGTACCCCAGGTCGATCGTGTCGAGCTTGCCGTCGCTGTCGGCATCGGAAACGGCGCTGGCTGGGTCAAAGGGCTGGGCCAGCCCGTGCGTATCCTTGATTGTCGTCAATGCGTCTGTAGCCAATCGCAGCGAATAGGCATCCGCGCTGGCGATGCCCCCTGAAGCGTCGAATGCGATGCGCGAATCGCGGAACAAGACGAGCGGTGTCGTGTCGGTCCCGGCGGTCAACGCTTTTCGGGCGGAGAGGTTGATCAGCGAACCATAGGTATCGTCGTCCACGGCGGGGGACGTCATCTCGACCAAGGTTCCGCTGTCATCGAGCAACTGCAGCTTGGAAAACGGCGTGCTCAACGCGGTCGTGTTTGAATCCAACAGACGAACGGCGTAGATTTGTCCATCCGTCAGGCCGATGTCCGGGCCGCCGTTCTGCTCATAGGCGACTTGATCCCCGTTTTGAAAGCCGTGGTCGGAATAGACGTCGATCGTGTCGAACTTTCCCTCCGCCGCGTCGCCGTTGTCCTGCAGGTCCGTCGGAAGGAAGTATTGCACGCGGCCTTGTTGCGCCCGCGCTTCGCTGTCGGCCAACGCAATGGTCGTGTCGGTGATGACGATTGCGTAGTAACGCTCGTCGTCGGTCAAGCCGCCGACCGTTCCCCCTTGCACGCGCACCGGATCGCCGGTCGAAAGGTCGTGCTGGTAACCGAGTTCAATCGTGTCGGCGAACAGGCCTCCCGTCTCTGTTTCAATGGCGTTCTGATCGAACGTCGGGTGCAGCGTATGCGCGACCCCCGATGATTGGAACGGATCAAGCTCGACGATCTCGTTCGTATCGGGATCGCGCAGTTGAATCGCCAACTCGTCGTCGTCGACCAGCGACACTAGATAGGTAGCGCCGTCCTCGAGTCCGCCGACGGGCTCTCCGGCGCCGCTGCGGTAGACGACGCGCTGGCCATCGGGGATGCCATGGTCGAAGCCCAGCAGGATGATGTCCTCGGTAATGGAGGTCGCCGGCATGAATTGGAAGAGGTTCTCTCGGGCAATGTAGTCGATCGACTCGGAGAGCGCGACGGTTTGGCCGTCGACATGCACCACGTAGTAAGTCGCCCCGTCATCCAGTCCCACGACGCTCGGCTCACCGAAGCCGACATCGAAGCGAACTGCGTCGCCTGCCTGGAATCCGTGATCGTAGCCCAAATCGATCGTAAACGCTTCGCCTGCCGCATTCATATCCGAAGCGCCAAAGAACTGGTTGGCTTCCGCTTGCGAACGGCCAATTCGCAACGAATTGGAACTGGGTACTTCGGTAACAACGTAAACGCCGCGATCGCGCAGTCCTCCGATCGGAAAGTCGCCCCCGGCCGAGTAGACCAGTTCGTCACCCACGGAAAAGCCGTGGTCGTAATCCAGCACGATCAGTCCGGAACTGTCGACGCCCAAGCCGGGTGCAAACGGCGAGTCGTCGAGGACGCGCTCTTCGCTGCCAACGAA
>JAGQOS010000152.1 GCA_020427265.1 Planctomycetales bacterium | reverse complement strand
ATCCGGCGGGCCGCTATGTTTTATTTAGAAAAAGGCAAACGATGCGCGATGGTTCAATTCGCATCGTCGTTCTGAATCGTTCCCGTCGCTATGGTCGTGCCTAGTGTGACACCGCCGGCGGGATTTACCAGCGTCACGGAAAACCCTTCGTCGGCTTCGGGATCGAGATCGCCTAGGACATTGATCGTGATCATGATTTCGGACTGGCCATCGGCAAAACTCACGACGGCCCGGGGAAAGGCGCCGCCAAAGTCGGCTGTATCGGCCGGGTTCGCGCCGCTTCCGGTTACTTCATAGCCAACCAGGGCCGAGGCGTCGAGGCGACCGGCGCGTGTAATCAAGAAGGTGAAGGCCGTCGCGCCGGCATCGCCTTCCGCGGCCACGGCGTTGACGGCCGAAATCGACAGTTCCTCGAACACGTCGTCGTCAAAGATCCGCGCGACCTTCGTCGGGCGCGTCGTTCCGGCTTCGCCATTGCCAGAAAAATTCCCCAGCGAAAGATCAATCCATTCGTCGGGCTCGGGAATGTCATCGGCGATCGATTCGATCGAAAACAGCTTTTCCGTTTCGCCCGGCGCGAAGAAAACAGTGACCGGTCCGGGAACAAAGTCGACGCCGGGAATAGCGCCATCGACGGCGGCTTGCATCAGAATGACATCGACCGTCGAGGGAACCGAAGTATCGCCGGAGCGGAACAGTTTCATGAGCGGCGTCGAGTTCTGTTCCGTGCCTTCAGGAAACCCGGACTGACCGGTTTGGAAGTCGTAAATCTGCGGCGTCGCTGTCACGAGTGTCACGGCAAACGTTTCACTGTCGGCCGCCGCGGGATTGCCGCTATCGACCACCAGCACTCGGAACGAAACCGGCCCCGGACCATCGTTGGCCGTCGGTGTCCAGCGAATCGTGGCGGTCGTTGCGCCCGGCGTGAATTCGATCGTCGCGCCAGCCGGCGAGTTGTCTTCGTCGAGCATGAAGAAGAGTTCATCGCCCGGGTCCGCATCGGTGGCAGAAACCACCAGGACCATCTCCTGTCCGTACTCAACCGTTTGATCATCGATCGGCGCCAGGTTGGGCGGATCGTTGATTGTATCGAGCGTCACGGTCGCCGTCGCGGTGGCGCTGGTGTCGAGCCCGTCGTCGACGATGACTTGGACGACACGATCCGACGGATCGGGATTCGTCTGTGTATTGTCGTAGCTGAGCGTGCGCAAGACACGCTCATAGTTAGCGAGCGTGTCTTCGCCTGAGAGCGACAGCACGCCAGTATTCGAATCGTACATGGCCGTAATCACCGTATCGAGCACGTCGACTGCTAAAGTCTCCTGCCCGGCATCGAGCAGATTCGTCAACGTCGCCGTGGCCGATTGCAGCACAACATCGTTATCATCGCCCACATTCAAATCGCTATCGACAATCGTCGCGGGACCAGCGCCTTCGGTAAAGACGGCATCGAAGTCGATGTCGACCTCGTCGGCGCCGTTCAGATCGACCACCGGAGCGGCGTTGCTAATGAACAGGTCAAACGCCTCAGTGTCGACCTGCGGAGGACTGCCGCTATCGATCACGATCACGCGGAACGAAAGCGGTCCGGGTAAATCGGCCGTCGTCGGCGTGTAGCGGACAATCGCCGTGTTGTTGTCGAGCTGCTCGATGGTCGCTCCAGCCGGCGAATTATCCTCGTCGAGCACAAATGTGAGCACATCGCCGGCATCGGGATCGGTCGCCGTTACGGTCACTTCCATTGGCACGTTGACCAGGCCGATCTGATCGTCGATCGGCGCGAGATTCGGCGGGTCGTTGCCGGCGATAAAGCTGATCGTCGAGGCGGCCATCTGGCTCGACAACTGCCCATCGTTCACGGTGACCGTAACAATGCGATCACCGAGATCGGGCGTGGCCGCCGTGTTTCGATAGGCAAGCGTGCGCAACACGCGTTGATAGTTATCGAGCGTTTCAGCGCCCGAAAGCGCAAGGATGCCGGTCGCATCGTCGTACGAGGCCATGATCGCCGTATCGAGCACGTCGACCGCCAGCAGTTCGTCAGCGCCGTCGCTGAAATTGAAAAAGATGCGCGCCGTAGCCGACTGCAACATAGGACTATCGGGATCGATCACTAACAGATCGGTATCGACAATCGGCACGGCGGGTCCGCCCACGCGGAAGGTCGCCGCAAAGTCGAGATCGCCGCCCAGACCATTGAGATCCACGATCGGCGCGACGGGATTCGCGAGCGTCACGCTGAACGTTTCCTGGTCGGAAAGTGAAGGAATGCCATCGTCGACCACGATAACGCGGAACGGGAACGGCCCAGGGCCATCGCCGGCCATCGGTGTAAAGCGGACAACGGCCGTGTTGTTGGTAAGCTGCTCGATGGTAGCGCCGGCCGGCGAATTGTCTTCATCGAGCTGAAAGGTCAGCACGTCGCCGTCGGGATCGGTCGCCGAAACATTCACTTCCAACAGTTGGCCCACGCGCGCTTGCTGGTTGGCGATCGGCGCCAAGTCAGGTGCGCGATTGTTGGAAACGAGCGACACGATCGCAATCGCCGTATCGCCCTGTCCCGCGCCGTCGTCGGCCAACACGCGCAACACCCGGTCCGACATATTCGGTTCGAGGCTGGCGTTGCTGTAAACCACCGTGCCGAGCACTTGCTGATAGTCAGCCAACGTTCCGCTGCCGGAAATTCTCAGCGTGCTGCCAAGCTGTTCGTAATTCGCCGTGAGTCCGGTACCGCCGACATCGGCAGCGAGGATCTCATCGGCGCCATCGAGCCGATTGATAATCGTGATCGTGAGTTCGGTCAGCTCATCCAGCGTTGCGTTGCGCACAACCAAATCGGTATCGGCGATCGGTGTGGGATCTTCACCCAGAATGTGCGTGGTGTAAAAATCAATGCCGAGTTCGTCGCCGCCGTTCAGATCGGCCAACGGTTCGGGACGCCAGAAGTCGGGAAACGTAGGCGCAAAATTCAAAACGTTCGAGGGTTTCACTAAGCCAAAGCTCTGTGTGAAGATGGCCAGATCACCAAAGCCGACAAAGTCGTCCTTGTCAAAGTCGCTCAACCAGGCCATGGCCGGCGCGTCGGAAGTGACCGACATGAAAAAGTATTCGGTAAACAACGCGAGATCGCCAAAACCAATGCGGTCGTCGTCAGTTTGATCGTAGGGAATCGCCCACAACTCAGTCAGCGGATCGGCGGGCGTAAACGGTGTTTCGGGCGATCCAGGCGCGAGCTGCACTTCGGCCGCCGCGATCGAGAAGCCGAGTTCGTTGGGCCCGATTACTCGCACCGCGCGATCGATACCGACCCCGTCGCCGCGGAACGCGAGCCTCGCTACGATCGCTGCGCCGTCGTCGCCAACACCAGCCGTCGCGGCCGAGGCGTCGATGACCATGCTGCCATTCACATTCGCCGTGGCGATTGCCTGAGACGCATTCGGCGAAAACGCCAACGAGAAACCAGCACCCGGCTCGATCTCCAACAAATCGACCAGCCCAGGGTCAAATGCGAGATCGACCGATACCGAGTCCAGGTCTTGCAAATCGCTCATCGGCGTGCTGGCCCAGATCTCGACAAAGAAATCTTGCCATTCGTTGACAAACACCAGATCGTCGGGCACGTTCGCAACTTCGCCCTGCGCGTCAACCGGCGTCGCTGCAGCAACGACCGACAACTCGACCATCGAACTGGCCAATACGACGCGCTCTTCGAGCGTCTCCCAGGCCGCCAAACTTCGCCGACACGTACGGCGCTTCGCCTTCCCTCTGGCGAGAAATCCATACCCAAGGGAATTGATCATCAGGGAATCTCGCACTCTGTTCCACTTTTGCCCCGAAAAACCGGCGTTCGACACAAAATCGGCGCATACGTAGGGCTAGAACTTCCAGTTTACCTAGCCTTCCGAGACTTTGCACGTATTTCGCCCGAATTCCCGCCGTGTTCGAACTTTACGACAAACGCGCCAGGCGGAGTCCGGCCCTTCCATGACCCGAATGGTGAGTCGCTCGACACTTCGCTCCTTCGGCAGCTAGCCCCTGGATCCATTTGATCTGGCCACAATCCACTTGCGAATCACATCGCGAGAGACAAGAGTGGAAGCGAGTCGGCGGCCGATCTTGCATCGGCGTACGAGACGAGTTGCACACAACCGACCCAACGGGAGATTTTCTATGCGTTGTCATCGTGGCATTGCCTTGATTCTTTGCGTGATCACGTTCGCCGCTTCGCTCGCGCAGGCGGCCGACACCGAATTACCGGTCGTCGCCGAGGAAGACTTTCAGCAGGGCGCGGCGCGCTGGGAATATGCCGACGAAGCAGCCTGGAAAGTCGAAGCCGGCGGCAGCGGCAAAGTGTTGGCGCTGCTGAAAAAACACAGCGACTACAAGCCCCCCTTCCGTAGCCCCTATAACATGGCGCTGCTCAAGGACGTGCAGGTGAGCGACTTCCAGTTGACGGCGCGCGTGCAGAGCACGGAACCCGATTATGGCCATCGCAGCCTGTGCCTGTTTTTCGGCTACCAGGACCCGGCGCATTTCTATTATGTCCACTTCGGCAAGAAGACCGATGCGCACGCCAATCAGATTTTCATCGTCGACAACGCGGCGCGCACGAAGATCTCGACCAAAACGACCGACGGCACACCGTGGGACGACAACTGGCACACGCTCCGCGTCGCGCGCGACGCGGCGAGCGGGACCATTGCCGTTTACTTCGACGACATGAATGAACCCGTCATGACAGCCGTGGACAAAACGTTCACGTGGGGCCGGATTGGTGTCGGGTCGTTCGACGATCGCGGCGTGTTCGACCAGATCGAATTGCGCGGCGAGGTACACAAGCCAAACTAGAACCTTTCTTGAGCGGATGCTCTCGTTACGATCGTAACGATTCTGCGGCCCGCCTGGCGACTGCTCGACCTGTCATGGCTGTGCGATCTTGACCATAGCGGATGTGCGTCGCGCGCGCATGTGTCATGTTCGCGCGCGCGGCTATAAATCTGGAATCGCCCGGACTTTTCGTGACAGTCGCGTCCTATATTTGCGCAACTGTCTCGCCTGGTCTCGTTGTCGCCCGCCTCTGCGGGCCGAGGATTTTGCCGATGATTACCGCGACCCGTTCCGAGCCGCTAACGGAAACTTCCGCACTCGAAACCGCCGCGCTCAAATGCGTGCGCGAGGTGTACCACCAAATCAATTTCGTTCGCGACCTCGAAGCGGTTTCGCGCGCTATCGACGACGCTTTGCGTCCGATCACGGCGAACGACCTCGACGATACATTCGCCCAAGTCAACGACGAATTGCTGCAAGTCGCCAGCCATGTGGCCACGAGTTGCGAAGACACGCATCGACATTGCAAGAACACACAAGAGATCCTCACGGCCGCAACGGCGGCTTACGACGAAATCCGCTCCATGGCGAGCAAGCTCGTCGAACATTGTGAAAAAGTCAACCAGGTCACGCAAACGGTTGAAGGTTTCGCGCGGCAAACATCGCTTTTGTCGCTCAACGCGCGGATCGAAGCGGCTCGCGCCGGTCAGGCGGGAGCCGGTTTCGCCGTCGTGGCCGAAGAGATTTCCAAGTTGGCCGACTGCATTCGCGGCGAAGCCGACGCGATCCGCCATGTCGTGGGCGATGTTTCCGGAGGCATCGCCGACATTCACGAGCGCATCGAGCGCGAGACCGACCGCAATCACGAACAAGAATCCTCAGTGCGCGAGATGCTCGTGAACAACGAGAAACTCGTTAACCATAGCCGCAATCTCCCGGCAACGGTCCAACGACTGGACCAATTCCTGGAACCGCTTGAACGGGCTCGCGAAGCGGCCGATCACAACGACATGCAGCATGTGACGATCGCCAATCTCGACCGCAACCTGTCCAGCATCCATCGCGCCCTGCGCGACGGGGCGCGCAAGGCCGACTCGGCCGCTATCGATACCATCTCGCTCGAACGCTTTACCGATCATCTCGCCAAGTCGTTGACCGAAGGTGAAGAGGCTCCAGTGGTTGTGATGCTACAAAAGCTGCTCGACGAAGGGCATACGCCGGAGCATTGCCTCGACGCGGTCGGCAAGGCGGTTCAATCGGCCAACATGCGGCAGAAGCATCGCCATATTTCCGTGGGCGACTACTACCTGAATTTCATGGTTGTGGAGCAGGCGTTGGAATTCCTCGATGCCCAAATCGGCGCGCCTGAATCGAGCGGCATGAAGGTAGTGCTCGGCAACGCGCGCGGCGATTATCACAGCTTGGGGCGTGAAATGGTGGGCCTGTTCCTGCGCGCTGCAGGCATCGAAGTGATCGACGTAGGGCTGGGCGCCGAGCCGGAGAAGTTCGTGGCCGCCGTGCGAGCTTCCAACGCGCGAGTCGTGGGCGTTTCCTCGTTGCTGGTCGAGTCGGCGAAACAAATTACCAAGATCCGCGAATTGCTCGATCGCAGCGGCTTCTCGTCCACCAAGATCGTGGCTGGCGGCGCTTGCTTTGTGATCGATCGCGACTTTGCCGCCGAAGTCGGCGCCGACCACGTGGCCACGGCAGCCAGCGACATGGTCTCGCTGGTCGAACAGATTTACGAACACGATGCGCTGAGCGAGCCGGTAAACAGCTCACGCCGAACGAACTCCCGAACCCAAGGGCTCCGACGATGAACTCGATTCAACGCGTGCTTGCCGCGCTAACGTTTGGACGCACCGAACACGGAACACCCGATCGCGTTCCCGTATTTCCCGTGCCCTTGATGCAAGGCGCGCTGGTGCACGACTGCACGGTCGAGGAATACTTCCGCATGCCGGCGGAAAAAATCGCCGACGCGCAAATCGCACTCAACCAGATGCTCGGCGGTGTTCCCGACGCCGTGGCCGGCATCCCCAACGTCATTCAAGACGTCACCGGATTCGGCCTTGGGCTCGACTACCACTATGCGAACAGCACACCGGCGGTCAACGGCATGCTGATTCGCGACTTCGCCGATATCGATACGCTCCGCACACCCGATCCACAACAATCGCCCGAGTTGGTGAAAACCTTGGAGCTGATCTCGAATTTGCGCTCGCGCATTGGCGGCGAGAAGGTCGTGCTTGGCGCGTGCATTGCGCCTTTTAGCCTGCCCAGCATGTTGATGGGCACGTCGAAGTGGATGCGTCTGCTCTTCACACCCTCGCTACGCGAGCGATACATGAAGCGAATTCTCGACGTGTGCGAGTCGTATGTCGCTCGCTGGTCGGCGTTGCAAGTTCAAGCCGGCGCGCACGTGGTCGTGCTGGCCGACGGCATGGCTTCCGCTTCGATGCTGCCCGAATCGATGTTCAAGCGCCACGCCCTGCCAGTCATCAAGCGAGCGATTGCCGCCGTGCCGGGCATGGCCGCTTACGAGGCGGTCGGCCGGGTCGAACCGTTTGTCGACTACTTTCGCGACCTCGGCGCCGTGGCGTTGCTCTTGGGCGAAGAAGACGACATCGCCACCTGTAAACGAAGGTTGGGCAATCGCCTCGGTTTGATCGGCAACGTGAACAACATGAAGTTGCGCCGCTGGTCGCCAGCGCGAGCCGAAATGAAAGCCAAGCAGGCGCTACGCGATGGCATGGAAGGTTACGGGTTCATTTTGGCAAACCAAGGCCCCGAACTGCCGTTCGACGTGTCGGTCGACAACATCCAGTCGCTAGTGAACTGCGTCGAAAAATTCGGCCGCTACGACAAAGACAAGTCGCCCCGTTCGCGACGCACCGAACCCGCCCTGGCCTGTTAACCCTGTATCTTTGGCGACGCTCCGCGTAAACTGGCCCTAGCCATGAGTTACGCGGTCAAGGAAATTGTGCGGACCATCCAGGGCGAAGGTGTTTACACCGGGCGTCCGGCAGTGTTCGTGCGCTTTACCGGCTGCAATCTGTGGAGCGGCCGCGAGACCGACCGGCAGGCTGCAATCTGTCAATTTTGCGATACCGACTTCCTCGGTACCGATGGCCCCGGCGGCGGTCAATTCCGTAACGCCAGCGATCTGGCCGAAGCCGCGCAGCGCGTGTGGGGCGGCGACAACTTTACGCGTCCGCTGGCCGTATGCACGGGTGGCGAACCGCTATTGCAACTCGACGAGCCACTGGTAGCCGCCCTGCAGAATGCCGGGTTCGAAGTGGCGATCGAAACCAATGGCACGCGACTCGCTCCGGCGAATGTCGACTGGATCTGCGTCAGCCCCAAAGCCGGAGCCGAATTGCGTCTGAAACGTGGCAATGAATTGAAACTGGTCTACCCGCAGGCAGGGCTCGATCCCGGCCAATTTGAGTCGCTCGCGTTCGATTGGTTCTTCCTCCAACCGATGACCGGAGAGCAGACAGAGCGAAACACACAACTGACTGAAAATTATTGCCGCGCGCATCCGCGCTGGCAGCTAAGCATGCAAACACATAAGTTGCTGGGTCTGCCGTAGCCGCCAAAAATGAACACGCGTTCAGTGGCCTTGTCGTAAAAACTTCGCAGAAAACGGGAAAACATGAAAAAAGATTGACGCCAAAAGTGGAAATCCCTTAACATATTCACCAGCTTTGATGCATAGGCGGCACCCTCCCTTCCACACCGATCCCACCCACCCTGAAATAGTAGAACTCGCCTCTGCGTCAACCGGCCACGGTACTAGGCTCGCCTGAGCTTTCCCTCTGGAGAAGGAGTTTTCCATGCTGCGGCTCACTGGTGATCGGCAGTCGTTTTGCGATGGTGTTTCGCGTCGTAGTTTCCTTCAACTCGGCGCGATGGGGATCGGCGGCCTGACACTCCCGTCGCTGTTGCGGGCCGAAGCCGGCGCGGCGACAGGCGCGACGCAAAAGTCGGTCATCAATATCTATTTAGGCGGCGGTCCTTCGCACATGGACATGTTCGACCTGAAGCCCAACGCGCCGGTCGAATACCGAGGCGAGTTTGTTCCCACATCGACCAACGTTCCCGGCATGGAGATTTGTCAACTCATGCCCAAGCTGGCGACGATGGCCGACAAGTTCGCCGTCGTACGCTCGCTGAGCGACGCCATTAACAATCATTCGGCCGATCAAACACTCACCGGATACCACCGCGATTCGCTGCGCTCGGTCGGCGGTCGACCCGCGCTCGGTTCGGTGGTCGCCAAGTTACAAGCGGCCGACAGCCACGGCCCCCTGGCGCCGCCGTTCCTGTCGTTCATGGGCAACGTCAACCCGGGCTACTTGGGTCCGGTGTACCAGCCTTATCAGCCCAGTGGCGCAGGGCGCTCGAACCTCGAACTGCGTTCGATCTCTGCCGAGCGGCTCAACGACCGCACCGCGTTGCTCGGACAACTCGACCAAATCCGCCGCGACGCCGACGGCAGCGGCAAAATGGAAGCGCTCGATTCGTTCGCGCAAAGCGCCGTGGGTGTCATCACGTCGGGCAAGCTGGCCGATGCGCTCGATCTCGGTAAGGAAGACCCGCGCATCGTCGAGCGTTATACCGGCGGCGCGCGCAGCGGCCGCGCCAAAGAGACGGAACGCTTCCTGCTCGCCCGCCGCGCCATCGAAGCCGGCGTGCGGGTCGTTACTCTCAACTGGGGTGGCTGGGATACGCACGGCAACAATTTCAAGACGTTGCGCGAGCAGCTACCGGCGCTCGATCAAGGCTTGAGCGCCTTGCTCACGGATCTCTACGAGCGATCGATGCTCAACGACGTTACCGTCGTTATGTGGGGCGAGTTCGGGCGCACGCCGAAGGTGAATAGCAACGCCGGTCGCGACCACTGGTCGCGCGCTTCGCAGGTGTTCCTGGCGGGCGGCGGCATGCGCACCGGACAAATGGTGGGTTCGACCACACCGCGCGGCGAAGAACCGCTCGACCGGCCGA
>JAGQOS010000151.1 GCA_020427265.1 Planctomycetales bacterium | reverse complement strand
AACATTGCCGGGGTTGTCGGCATGAGTGTTGATTCGATCGAGGATGTCGGCGATTGTTTCCGCGCCACTCACGTCGATCGCCAACACCGTGCCGTCGCTGGTTTCAATCGAGAAGTCGTCGCCGGGAAAATCGTTAACGCCGAGACCATCGTTGAGCGAATCGAGTCGCGAATTCTCGGTAAACGTGCGAATTCCTAGTTGCGTGGCCGTCTCTCCGCCGTTTTCGCCGATTGAAAAATCGGCGCCGCTCAATCGCGAACGAATGTTAATACTGTCTCCATCCGGGCTTATCTGAGCTAACACGCCGGCGCCCGACCCATTGATAATGTTGAGAACATCCTCGATGGTCTCGGCCGTCGCGAAGCTCAACTCGAAGGTTTCCCCGCCGTTGGTAATCTGGATTCCGGTCGCATCAAATGCAAACCCTCCCCCGCCTGCGGTCGACGCGGTCGCCGTCGGATCGACTGCTCCGAAACCGGCCTGGGCAGCGATCACTGCATCTCGAGGATCGATTGAAGCTTGAAATGTTCCTTCGGCGTTGATGGCATCGACAACTTGATATGCCAACGTATCGCCAGGGTCGATGTGAACGTAGAGCGTGCCGGCGTCGCCGCCACTATTGCCGGTCGAAGCGAAATTTGCATCCGTGAAGGCGGCGATCGCGCCTCCCCCTGTATTCGTCGTTTCGATCGACGTATCGAGAGACGCAGAAAATGGCGTTCCTGAAATCGCGCCGATCGCCCCGATCACGTCGTTGGCCGTCGACGAACCATCGGCCTCCAGATCGATCGTCAAAACCTTGTTCGTTGAGTCGTAACTTGCCGTCGGCACGCCAACCGCTGTAGAAGTCACCTTGACGGTCACATTGTTAAAATCGGCGCCGGCCGCCGTGGCTTCCAACACCAGATCGTTGTTCGCGCCAGCGAATGTCAACGCCGCGCGCGAGGCCACGGCATTGGCCTCGAAGTTGGCGTATTCGCTACCGGCCGCAACACCGGGAGCGGCTTGCTGGAGACTATCGTCGACAAATTGCACCGTGACATCATTGTACTGCGTGCCGATCTCTGTGGCCTGGAGCGTTATGTCGTTGTTCACCCCCGCTGATTGTATGCGTCCCTGCGCACGCGAGCCGAATATTTGATCAATTTGTGTGCCAAGGCGCAGGATGGGATCGAGGTCGTTGCCTTCGACCGGGTTCGTTAACGTGCCGGATTCTTCCAGAATCCCAAGTTCTTTGGCCGTCGTCCCTCCGGCGACTTCCGTAATGGTCAGGTTACCTCCGCCGGCGTCGTCGATTTCGATGTAGAGCCCGGTTGGACGAACACTCACCGTAATCGAACGCCCGGCGGGTGGATTCGTTTCGATCAGGCGAGCCACGTCGCCGATGGTTTCCGCCTGGGAAATGTCGACCGTGGCGATCGACGCGCCATCGGAAACAGCGATACTACCGTCGGTAATTCCCCGGCCGCCGTGCAAATCGCGTAAGAGCGTGTCGGCCGTCAGCACGGGGTTAAGATCTGCTGAGCCGAGCACGGCCTCGGAGATCGCGCCGAACACTTCGGTTCCAGCGATGCTCGATTCGAATAGCACGTCGATATCAGAGTAGCTCTGCAATTCGCTTTCGTTGCCTCGGTAGGCAACGTATCCATCCTGATAAGTGAATGGCAAAACCGTCGTTCGGCTACCGGCAAAGAGATAGCGGCCGCGAAACTGTTGATTGCCTGTATCCACAAGTTGCTGAATGGCGCGTTGCACTTCGGCGGCGATCGCCGTTCGCTGAGCATCGGTACTCGTCGTATCGGCAACCGAAAGCGCCGCGCCTCGAATGTCGGAAATGACGGACGAGACGCCGTTGAGTGCCGTATCGGTCGCGGAAAGGTATGACTGATTCGTCTGCAGGTTGACCTGCACTTGCGTTTTACGTTCGATCAATCGTTGCAAGCTAATAGCGCGAATCGCCGACGGCGCATCTTCGCTGGGACGCGAAATCCGCCGTCCGGTGCTCAATTGGTTCTGAACCGCAAAAATATCTTGCTGGTTGATCTGCAATTGCGCAAGCAGGCGCGAATTGATCAGCGTGTCGCTGATGCGACCTGTCGGAATAGGACTGATCGACGTCATAGATTTACCAATACTTCGAGAAGTTCAGCAATCGTGGCGATATATCGGGCCGACGCCTGATAAGTGCGTTGCAGCGTAATCATGCGCACCGCCTCTTCATCCAGGTTGACGCCACTAATGCCTAGCTTCTCACCCTCGAGTTGTGATTCGAAGACACGAAAACCGTCTGCCACAGACTGGGCCACTGTCGAAGCTTGGACGGTTTCGTTCACTAGCCGGTCGTAAAGCGAGCTGATTGTCTCGTTCGTCTGCGTGTTTAGAATTCGATCCGGAAAAGCCGCCAAATCGACGGCGTTCTCCGTATCCTCGCCGATTCCCTCGCGACTGGCGGCGAACTTCGACGGGTCCTCGCGCAACACGGAACTGACGCCGATGTCGGACGCCGAACTTCCGGTAAAAAACGTATTGATTCCCAGTGCCGCGAGTACACCGCTTGTGTCGTTGGCAAAGGCAAACGTCGTGTCCGCATCGGCGCTGTCGATCTGAACCTTCCCGGTCACATCGAACTGCGCCGTTAGGCCGTCAATCGCATTGATCTGTGCGACAAGCTGCGAGGCGGTCAGATCTTCGTCGAGTCCGTTCAGGTCGACCAGAATGGTTTGTGTGCTGGTCAAACCGGTTTGTTCGTTACGCACGAGGACGTCGAAGGAGCCATTCTCAGGTGTGAATGGCAAGCCAGCGGCGTCGAGCGCAGAATCGGGCTCAGTAACGATAACTTCGCTGGTCAGAGTTTCGTATCCTGTGAGCCCTTGCCCGCCCGAAAACACGCGATTGAACTCGAACACCAGCGACTCGGCCAACGTATTCAAACGGTCGATGAAGGCCCCCACGCCGCCACTGTCGCGTGCCGCATACAAGCCAGCAAGCCTTCCACTCGCGGCCTGGAGCGGCGAGTCCGTAGCGACAATTCGAATCTCGGAAGTAACCAGTCCGTCGCCATCGACACTGGTGATGCCAACCTCCCTGCGGTCGCGCCCGAGCACCAGGAAGTCGCCCTCTGCATAGACACTGACCGTGCCGTCGGGCTGCTCCAGAGCCCGGATCTCAATGATTTCGGACAACTCGGACAACGCTTCGAGCCGCTGATCGCGCAGGCCCACTGCATCGCTACTCGACGAGCCGCCGCCTTCGGTTTCGGCGATGCGAAAATTCAATTCCGCAATTTCTTTCGTCAAACGGTTGATGTCGCCGGAGATGTTTTCAATCTCACCATTCAAGTGATTACGTATTTCCACCGCACGGCGGTGAATTTGTTGAATGTCGCGCGCCAGCGTGTCGCCCTGTAGTACAGCCAGATTACGAACCGTGACACTTTCCGGTTGATTGAGTACTTCGGAAACACTGTTGAAGAAGTTGTTGAGCGACGTACTCAAATCGGTATCGGTCAGTTCTCCGATCAGCCCTTCTAGTTGTTGAAGCGCGTCCTCCTGAGCTTCGGCGCTAGCGCGATCGCTCACAGCGCCTCGCAAGCGATTTTCAAGGAATGAATCAACCTTCTGAACAATCGCCTCGACCTTCACGCCGAGGCCGAGAACCAAATCGCCTTTTTTTTGCGTGCCAGCGGGTGCGTAGACCACCTCCTCGCGGATGTAACCCGGAGTGTTCGCATTGGCGATGTTCTGGCCGACAACTTGCAGGCCTATCTGCGCCGCCTTTAGCGAATTGTTGGCAAGTTGAATGGAACTGGATAACGACATAGTGCAGGTACCGAGACCGGAATCAAAAGGAAACGCAAGGCGGGCCGGCTAAATTGCCTGGTCTAACAGTGCGCCGCTAGCGCCCTGGTTCGCTCCACGATTATATGTCGGCTGCGGACGGCCTCCGGTGGCAATCAACTCGAGAATCTGCGACAGATGGAGCACGGTTCGTTGGACGAGCACCCAATTCGTGAGGCTCTGATGTTGCAACAACCGAGTCCGCTGCTTTGCCTGGCGTAACGAAGGTCGCAGCTTATGGTCAATTTCGCGCGGCAGTGCCGCAGCAAGCGTCTGAATGCTCGTAGACGGAAGCCCTTGTTGGGCGGCTGCTTGCAACAGTTCGCCCCTCAGCGAGTGGCACGTGTTGAGACGAACGGCGATTTCTTCTTCACGCGAAGCAATGGCTGCCAACCCGTCCGTATCGGCCGCTAGCAACAATTGTCGCTTCTCTTCCAAAATTTCGAGCAAGTCGCCTTGCGTCGTCGACAGCATCGATAGCAGATTCGCAATTTCCGTTTCCCAATCGATCGGCTTAGCATCTTCGAGAACCGGATCGGTAGCATGTGTATTTTCGCTCATAAACGCCTCAAACAAGTTTGCGTTCGTCGTTGTTTCCAGGTGAAATTTTTCGCCGCATGCTTACTACGACGGCGGCGATTATTGGGCCCTTTTCTATCGTCTTCTCAATCCGTTGAGGTCGTTGAGCGATACGGCGATATCGCCTTGCTGCAAATCCTTCGCCTCGCTGAGAATTTGCGCCAGATGTGGAAATTGATTGGCGAACAACGGCTCGCCAAGCTTATCCGCGCTGGCTTCGGTCATCTCTTCAGTCAGCGTTTGGTCGAGTTGTGATTGAAATACTTCTTCGGCCCGTCCGCCATGAAAATACGCTGGCTTCCCGACCGAACTACGCATGGCCTTGAGCATTTGCGAAAAGAACGTCTCACCGAAGAACGACACAAAGGCATCGCGAACCTCTTCGGCATCCTTCGTCGCAGCTTGATCCAGCTCCTGGCCTTTCGCCAGCAGGCGTTCGCCGGCCCGAGAGGCGAGTTGCACGGTCGGATTGTTTACGGATGTAGCTTGCATCGACTCGAATCTTTGCAGCAAAGCGGCCATATATGAGGGGTTTACTCGATAATCAGTCGAGCGTGCAGTTTACCGTTGCGATAGAGCCCCTTGATGATTTCTATCTGATCCTGCGGCGGAACCTGAACTCGCTCGAGCGCCGCGACAAGGTCTTTGAGTTTCGCATTGTCCGACTCGATATCGCCCTGCATGATCGGTGAAAGCAGGGAGCGGCCAGCCCCTTGCGTATCGACTGTCACGTTCTTGTGCGTGACCACGGCGGGCCCGATGTCTACGTCGCCGCCAATCACGATCGAGCCGGCCCGCTCGTTGATCACTACGCGGGCTTCGTTCTGCAACTTGGGGATCTTCGTTTCCATCACCTCAGCAATGAACGCGACCGGCGCGTCGCGATACGGCCCGGGAATTCGCACAACGATGTTCGTTGCGTCGATTGCCACGGCAACCTCTTTCTCTTCGGTTTCGCCGCTGCCTCGGTAACCGAATTGGGTACCCAACCACAAGGCAATTTCGTTCGCCACGGTGAAACCGGCGTGATTTTTGTCGATGACAAGCGTGAAGTACCCGTCGTCCTGAAATGACGTGTAGACATCCTCTTCCAGGCGGCATCCGTTGTGAATCTTCGCATGCGTTAAATGCTGGTCGTCATCAAGTTCGAGGCGGCCGTTAGCCAGTCCATAAACAGTTGGATCCTTGACGTTCGGCCCATGCAGGGCGGCGAAAACCAGTTCGCCTCCGCGCAGGCTCTTGGCGCGAATGGCGCTAACCGTACAGTCGAGCTGGTCGCCGCGGCGACCTCCCGTGGCCGGAACGGTTGCCGTAACCCAAACCAACGCAACATTCTTCGTCCCCTTGAATGCCGCCAACAGATCGCGATCGCTTGTTTCCGGTCCGGTAACAGGGAAATTCATCAATTCCATCGCGCGCGCCAGGGCTCGCATCGTTGGTAAACTATCCTCCGAATCTCCAGTGCCTTGCAGACCAACAACAAGCCCCATACCGCGGAGCGTATTCTCTTCCTGACCTTTCACTCGACAGATGTTACGTAGCAACGTCTGCTCTGCGTGTACCGTCGGCGCCAGGCAGACTATGGAGACCATCGTTGCGATGGCGAGAGTCGCCGTACGAAATGGAATGGATATGCTCATGATTCGTTCTCAATGTAACAGCGATACCGGGTTAGAAGGGCTTGAATCGGTCGTAGATCTTTAACAGCCAACCATGGCGGTAACCATCGCGTACGATCCCGCGTTCGCGCTTGAATACTTGCAGATCGGCAACCTTGTCGCTTTCAATCGTATTGTCAGGATTCACATCTTCGCGGCGGATGATGCCGGTCAATGACTTCTCCCAGGTCTCGTCGTTTTCCGTCACTTCCTGGCGAGCCTCGATGACTAAGTTTCCGTTCGGGCGGAGGTCGATGACCTCGGCTTGAATTGTAAAGGTCAACGTATTTCGTGTTTCAATGTCCGATTCTGCGCGGAACAAGCTGTTCACGGAGCCGTTTATTTTTGGATCGCCGGCGCTCTGCGGATCCGGCCGCAGGGCTAAGCCATCGAGTCCGATCCAATCCGCCAGGACTGCGTTGATACTCGCCGTTTTACGGCTCTCAGCATCGCCTTCGCTCAACATGCGGGAGTTCAGGCTCACGACCACAGTGACCAGATCATGCATCTGGAGTTTCTTGAGCGGCTTCGGTTGCCGGTAAATCAATGAACAGTCTTCGACACGGAGCGGCACTTGCTCGGCGGTTCGCAAGCGGCGATGCAAGAGGCTCGAGTCTTGGCCCATCGCATTGCCGCCAACTGCGGATGCCCCATGTGCAGTCGCCGCGACAAGGAGGAGCATCTTCATAGTTTGCAAATTCGACATGGATCGTTACCCGGTTAAAACTGTGTTAGCGAGGCGCCGACGGCGCCAGGGTCGTGGCCGTGGCCAGAACTTCGACTTCCTGATGACCGCTCACGCGAGCAAAGAACGGTTTGCGGTCGAAGGTTTCGATCGTGATCAATTCGCCTTGGCTACCGCTTTGGCGAGCTCGGCCATGCGTACGGACGGAAACGCCGCCTGCTCGCGAGTATACGGTGACCACGTCGTTTTGCTTGACCAGAATCGGTGATCGTGCGTTCTGTGCGTCGAGCGGTTGTCCTGCAGCAATGTTTCGCACCGCTTCTTTGCCGACGGCGTCCTCTATATTTAAATAGGCTGCCTGCAAAACTTGCTCGGTTCGCGTTTGTGGCGCCGGTTGTAAGACCAAGTCGTCGGCGCGAATGAGCGTCCCGCGTGGTATCGGTCGCGTCGCGGTAACGACCGACGCAGGAAGGCTCACGTCCGCCAATACGTCGAGCGATTCCTCACGCTCGGAACCTTGCCAATGGAGTTGAAACGATTGCCCACCGGTATAGGGACGTGCGCCGCCGGACGCCGTCAGACTTCCCGCAGTACGGACAATACGCGCTGCGTCAGCGGGCGAGAGTTGAACGTCGATCTGCCACGCCTGGCTCGCCGCAGCGGACTGCGTCAGGTGACGACGAATCGCATCATTCGCCATGCGTTCGGCGCGCCGTTGTTCGTATGACGAGGCCTGGGGAGCATCGCGTGCCCCGCTAGCCGGCGAAACCAGTTTCACTTGCGATGCGCCACCCAGGCGGATAGTCCGCAAGTCGAAACCACGTGCGTCGAGCAGCTCCTGAACTTGCGTTGCCTGCAAATAGCGCACGGCGTTTCCCGCGGGCGAGGGCATTAGCTCGATCGATTCCATGCGTTCAGCTTCGCGAGCGCTATCCGCAGCAATATCGGCGACATCGCCCAGATAGACGATCGCACCGCGTGGAGTCGCCTCGCTCTTGAGATGAATCGTTGCACCTTGGGCCCCGTAGGTAATGACGAAGCCAACGACGAAAATTAAAAGTCGCAAGTACATATATTTGGAACCGCGTAGATATTCTCTGAGATGAACGAGGTAGCTAGTCGAAATTCAACGACCGACGCGTTTAGAATCGCCTGAGATTGGAAATCAGTTGCAGTATTTGATCGCCCGCCTGCACAGCCTGCGAATTGAGTTCGAAAGCTCTTTGCGTGGTGATCAAATCGATAAGTTCTTGCACTGGCTCGACGTTGGACGATTCGATCGCACCCTGGCGCAATACGCCAATTCCAACGGTACCGGGATTCCCGATGACCGCGGAACCCGATGCGGCGGTTTCGCGATAAAGGTTCTCGCCAACCTTTTCGAGACCTTGCGGATTCACGAAGTGGGCAAGTTGAATCTGCCCTAGCTGGGTCAGCGTGCTACTGCCGGCCTGCTGGATTTCAACAATTCCTTCGGCCGAAATACTGACACCCGTTGTATCGGGAGGAAACGTGATATTCGGTTGAATCAGCCGGCCCGTCTGTGCCGATCCCATGACCAACGCGCCATTGGCGTTGATGGAGAAGTTGCCGGCACGCGTATACATTGTTTCGCCCGACGGGTCGTCGACCTGGAAAAATCCATCGCCTTCAATGGCGATATCCAGTTCATTTTGCGACGCTTGAAAGGCGCCCTGATCGAAGTCGGTTTGTGTGCTCGAAACGCGCGAGCCAAGCCCGATCGCAATTCCGGTGGGCGTCAGTTGTCCTGCCGAGTCGGTTTTGCCTGGCAACTGCTCATGCCGGTAGAACAAATCTTCGAAGTTTGCCCGATCGCGTTTGAAACCGATCGTGTTAACATTCGCCAGATTATTGGCGATGACATCGAGCTTCGTTTCGAGCGACTCCATGCCGGTCGCGGCGGTGTAAAGTGTTTGTACGCTCATGATTCTTGGTTTTCGATGGTTAGTTGTCAGTTACTGGCAATTGAAATCGTGCGATTCACCTGTTTTCCGAGAACATTAGCTTCCCAGCACACGGCCAATCAGTTGGCCCATGACATGGTCTTGGTTCTGAATCAATTTCATGTTGGCCTCGAAGGCGCGCGATGTCTCAATCATTTCCATCATCGAGGTCGTGGCGTTTGTGCCCGACATCTCCAGGAATCCACTGCGCACCTTGCGTTCGGCCTGCGGAACCGGAGCAACATCGCCGAGCGGCGAGAATAGGTTCTCGCCAACCTTGACCAGATCACCCAACGAACGCGGGCGCACGATCGCCAGCGGAGTAATCACGCCGGCCTGCTCGATTGCACCTTCGCCGTTCACCTGCCAAGGGCCGAGCGTGGGATCTATCGTAATTGGACCGCCACCAGCGCCGAGGACGAGATCGCCACTTTGCGTCTCGAGTTGTCCGGTGGGGCTGAGTGTGAAATTTCCGGCCCGCGTCAGCATGTTGCCGCGGTCCGTGGCGATTTGAAAAAAGCCTTCGCCGGCAATGACCATGTCGGTCTCAATGCCGGTGTGTTGCAGAGCGCCGAGCGAGAAGTCAGTGCGCACGCCGTGCGTCATGACGCCGCCGCCCAGATCTTCCTGGCCGCCGTCGCCAGGAGTCACGACCCCCTGATCGATGGCTTCGGCGAATCTGGCCTGGAACGTGGCGACGTCGCGTTTGTAGCCCGGTGTGTTGACATTCGCCAAGTTGTTGGCGATCACCTCCATGCGCTTGGCTTGAGCCTGCGCGCCTTCGGCGGAGATGTACATTCCATATGGCATGAGCCGACGCCTTTGCGTACTCGCTTCATGCCCCCCTGCGAACGTCGCTCGATAGTCGCAATCGATGTGCCAAACGTGCGGACCTTGCTCAATGATTCAGCAAAGTTGCCCTAAGTCTTTTTACAACAAGGCTGTTCGACCGATACGCATCGTCTCCCACGGTTGAGTCGTAATGTTTCCTTTGAAGGCTGAACCGGCCATTCCTGCTGCTAGCATGCGGCAAAGGAGCAAGAGTTGCCGATTCTCCACCAGCGCATAGGCGATTGCTACTTTCTCCCCCAACAAAAAACCCGCGGCGATTCCGATCGCCACGGGTTTTGGGTTATGAAGATCCGAGCCGGT
>JAGQOS010000150.1 GCA_020427265.1 Planctomycetales bacterium | reverse complement strand
CAAACGGCCTATCATCTGGCCGAGCCGCTAGAGGTTCCGGTCGGCAGCCGCTTGCGTTGCATCGCGCATTACGACAATTCCGCCAACAACCCGGCCAATCCCGATCCCACGGTCGCCGTCCGGTTTGGACAGCAGTCGTATAACGAAATGATGATCGGCTACTTCGATGTCGCCGTGCCGGTCAGCGGCCTGGGCGAAGCTAAGGTTGGGCGATGCGGTGTGGGGCTCTCTCGTGGTTCGGACCCAGACGCGGCATGGCGTTGGCGAATCGCAGCCAGTGCCGTCACGTTGGGGGCAGGTTTCGTGGCCTTCTATTTCGTGCGCCGCCGTAACGAACGCGCGATCCAGTAGCTGCGGCGCTGCTCAACGAGGTGTCGCAGTCTCGTTGCCGGGGGCGTTAGCCAGGCGTCCGGGGCGGCCCGCCTCGAACGTGCTGAATTCACCCCAGATCGGCAAGTGGTCGGAAACCTCGAGCGCCTGCTCTTCGTTGAGATTGTACTGCCGCAGGATGTCAAACACGCCGGCCACGCTCAAGTATTCGGTCGTGGCGCGCGCGTCGATCACTAGATTGTCGTATTGCTTTGTGCCGCGCGTGTTGGTCGCCACGCCGGCCAACAGCGGCCGCAGGCCGGGCAGGCGGCCCAATTCGCCGAGATGCCGGTCGTCGACATTCAAGTCACCCAGTAGGATCACATCGTCTTCCCCGCGGCCGTCGTTGCGCACCACGTTGAACACGTCGTCGAGCACGTTGAGTTCCAGGTCGGTCTCATCGGGGTCGGTATGAACGTTAATCAGTTTGAAAGTGAAGGCCTGTTCCGGTGGAGGGCCGCGCACACGAAACGCCGCCACGAATGGCGGGCGGTGCATCAGGTCGTCGGGGTCGTTAATCGTGTAGATGCAATTCGAGTCGACCTCGACGCTTTGCGCATCGAAGATGAAGGCGTATTGCTCTGTGCTATTCGTGCGGCCCAACGGCTCGCTAATCACGAAGTCATAGTAACGGCCCTGCGAATTGATCAGGTTGACCAGCCGCGGCATCACGTCTTGCTGCCGCGAGCGGATTTCTTGAATCGCCACGATGTCGAAGCGGCGGATTACATCGGCGATCACTTCCATCGCTTGCGGCTTGGCGAGCTTGCTTTGCCCGAACACCTGAATGTTGAACGAGGCGATCCGCACGACGTTGGCCTGCCGCGCCAATGGCGGAATCGACTTGGGCACATTCTGGCCGGGTACGCCGACACGGTCGGCGACTTCCGACAGTTTCGGCAGGCTACCCAGCGGCGGGGCGCTGCTGCCGTCGCGCGGTTTGATGGTAATGCCACCCAAGCCGCCGACTTCGTAGTTACTCAGGAACCACCAACCGGCATAGAGAATGATTCCGGTCAGTCCCAGTCCGTAGAGTTGTCGCACCAGCCCCTCCTTGGGCTCGACCGTCGGCAGACGAGCGGCCGTGCATCCTGCACGTGTCGAATGTTGTCGAAATAATAATGCCTGACTCAAACCGATGCGCGCACCGGTCCGGATCGTGGCAAAACCGTAGCGAAAACGGCCGATTCCGGCCAGAGCAGTTCGCGTCGCCCCCAGACGCCTAATTTTGCAGTTTGACTACTGGATTTGCCCTGACGCCGATGCACGTTCTCTCGTTCTCGGGCAAAAGGTATAGTAGCAATGCTTGCCGCGCATAATTGCCGGAGGATTGGTCATTGGCTACGGATATTGGGCGCGGCGGCGACGGAGTTTTCGGCTGCATGTCGCAAAAGAACCGAACCAGCTATGCGTTCGCGATCGTCTTGTTGCTGATCGCCGGAGCGGCCCTGCGCGGTTATCGGTGCTTTTCGTGGCCCCTGGATGGGGATGAAGTCTACACGCTGCACAACAGCCGCGTGATTCATTGGGGAATCGACCCGGCCGAACTGACGGGGCGAATCTACGCCCTCTGCCCGCTGAGTTTCTACCTGAACCGGCCGCTGCTCGATGCGGGCTTTAGCGACGCCATAGCGATTCGCCTCCTGCCGCTGCTAGCCGGCATCACCGCTTGCGCTGTGCTCTGGTGGTTATGCCTGAATTGTTTCGGCCCGCGCGTCGCGCTGATCGCCACTGCGTTGCTCGTCTTCAATCCGTACCATGTCGAAATGTCGCAATACGGACGTTACTATTCACTCGTTCTTTTGCTGGCCAACGTTTCGCTTTTGCTATTCTACGAGGCCCTTCGCGATCGGGCGTATCGCAAACTTGCGGTCTCGATGTTCGCGTTGCTGCTGGCGATTCTCAGTCATTTGCCGGCGGCATTCCTGCTGCCTGCCCAATTCGTAGTCGTGCTACTCCATTGGTTCGCGTCGCGTCGCGACGAGGCCAGCGCCCGCTTTTCGCTGCGCTCCTCGCTGGTGCTCGCGGCGCTGGCAGTGGCGTTGGCCGGATACGCTTACCCGGCCATCGGGCAATGGGAAGGCGTGCGACAAGCAGGTGGTCGGTCACCGCCGGGATTATTAGCTGGATGGACAGCCGGCGCGGGACTGGGCGTGGCGTTGCTGAACGCCTTTGGCATTGCCTACCTGGCTTGGCGACGCGATGTTCGATTGCTGCTGCCGCTCTTCGCGCAAGCAGTACCCTGCGCGGCGTTGCTCGCCATGGCGTTGGCGGGAAAGACGGTCATGCCGCAGTTCGTCGGCTACGTGTATTTTCCCATGTTCCTCGTTGGCGGCCTGGCAATCGATTCGTTGTTCCTGGCCACCGACGGCGAGTCGACGACGGCGAAACCACGTTTGGTGATCGCCCTGATGCTTTGCCTCGCCATCGCGCCGTCGCTGCCCTCGCTCGCTTCGCAATATGTGGATGGCAACCGGCACGACTTTCCGGCGGCGATCGAAGCGATGCGTCCCGCTGTTGAGAAGGGTGGCCTTGTCTTCTCATCGTGGCCGCATGTGTTCGCATATCATGCCCGGCAGACGCTCGATGTGCCGATTGTTACCTCGCCGGAATACGATCCAAAACTGGCCGAAGAGATTCGCGCGGGCAAGCTCGTCGTTGTCCAATCGCCGGATTATCCAATACTTCTCGGGAAACCGGATTTCCCCTACCGGGAGCCGGGGTCGATCTGGGTCGTGCAGAAGGTTGAACGAGATCGCGACGATACAAAGTTCATTTACGCGGACAAGCGAATTCTCTTTTCCTGGGATCCGTTCGCCGCTATTCGGCTCGAAGTCTCACACCCTCGCTTCGATCATCGCCGCAATCGGCTCGATGTGTTTCGCATCGACGAAACCCGGTTCGGCAAGCGACTCGAATCCCAGGAGTGACCCTTGGCCGCGCAGATCGTCACGCTCCGCGATCGATTCGGCACTACGGCCCGGGTGCGCGTCGATCGCGGGTTCAACTTGTTCGATTTCCGGCCCTGCGTCGCCGGCCGCTGTGTCGAAGTCCTTTGGTCGCCCGATGGTTTTGAATTCGACGGCGAGCCGGCGTTCGGCGGTATGCCCATCTTGTTTCCCTTTGCTGGCCGGATCGACGCCGCGCGATTCGAATACGCGGGCCGGCAATACCAACTCGAAGAAGGTGACGGCGCAGGCAACGCCATTCACGGCTTCGTTTGGAATCGCCCTTGGCGGCTGCTCCAGGCGAGCGACACTGCGGCGACGGGGCAGTTTCAGGCGTCGGTCGACGATCCCTCGCTGCTCGCGCGCTGGCCGAGCGACTTTCGTATTACCGCTCGCTACGAACTGATCGACGGCCGGCTCGCAATGCAATTCGAAATCGATAACCCGGGCGCGGCGACCCTGCCGTTCGGCCTGGCGATGCATCCGTACTCCCGCCTGCCGCTTGGCGGCGCCGGCGAAGCGGAAGCTATCGAAGTGCGCGTGCCCGCGCGGCGCAGTTGGCGACTCGAACGCCTGATGCCGACCGGCGAGTTGGAAACGCCCGATTTTCTTACATCGCTGCGCAACGGCATGACGCTGGATGGCCAAGTGCTCGACGCGGTGTTGACCAATCTTGAATCGAGCGACGGCCGCTGCGAAACTACGCTGACCAATCGCGCTGCGAACGTTTGCTTGCGGCAAACCTTCGATGCGTCTTTCGGCCATTGCACCGTGTACACGCCGCCCGATCGCCAGGCGATCTGCATCGAGCCGTATACAGCCGTGCCCAATCCTTTCGACCTGGAACTGCGAGGCATCGCCTCGGGACTGCGGTTCCTGCCGCCGGGCGAATCGTTCACTGCGAATCTGGTGATGGAAGCGAATCGCGCCTGACGCGCGCATCAAAAAACCGGACGACCTCGAATACGAAGTCGCCCGGCTGAAATGATCCGTTCGCTAGCAAGAACTTACTCGATCGGCAGCTTGCCGGCTTTCAGACGTTCGCCGTAGGTTTCGCCCGACGGCGACTTCATCTCTTCGACCTTCTTGAAGGCCTCTTCGAGTTCCTTGGCGACCTTTTCTTTTTCGGCGTCGTCCGTGCCGTTCTTCTTGGCTTCTTCGATACGGTCCTTCGCGTCGCCTTCAATGTATTTCGCCAGCGCCTCGCCATAGGCGTTCTGCACGTCCTTCTCTTCACCCTTGACGTGGCACGCATTGCAGCTCGCCTTTTTGAAGGCGTCCTTCAGGGCGTCGCTACCGTCGTCGACATACTTCTGTTGGAACTGCTTCTTGAACGGCGGCAGCGCCTGAGCGGGCTTGAGATTAGCGGTCGCGGCCACGGCCAACGCAACGAGCGTAAGACAAATCTTCTTCATCCTCGGTACTCCTCATCAAAGGAAACAACTTGCCAGTAGCGGCCGAACGCCGGGAGCAGCTTTCCCCGCTCCGCGTGCCAGGCAAAATAGGTGGGACTGGTTAGGTGGGATACCGCTACGTTACGTCCTAGTAGAAGCCACCAGCATCGGCCTGTCAAGCAACCGCCACCTCGCGCGACGTTCTGGCCCCTTCTACGGGGCGAAATGACGGCCAGTTCGCCGAAAAAATCTCGAAATCACGGCCAAACCGGCAAGTTTCGAGCCGAGGCTGCCGGTTGTAAAGATCGTGTCAACGCGGCGTACGGACGGGCTGATTTAACCCGGCCGGTGCCAGGATATTCACTGCCAATCCGCCGCGGAGAGCTACGAGGAGGCTGGCTGGTCGTCGCCCTGCACGTAGTCTTCACCTTGATAACGCAGCGAGAAAGGAATGTAGCACACGGCGGCGAACAGCATCACGCCGGCGAAGAACCAGTAATAACTCGCGCCCGGCAGCAGGCTGGTTTTGTCGGCGCGCGTGATAGCCCAATTGACGATCGCCGTAAACTCGTTGCCCGCCGCGACCGAAAGCATGTAGAGCGACATAATTACCGACTTCATGCTGTTGGGCGCTTGCTTGTAGGAGAATTCGAGGCAGGTGATCGAGACCATGACCTCGGCGGCCGTGAGCACGATGTACGCCAGCACTTGCCAGCCGATGCTCGGTGTTTGCCCGTCGTCGATCAACGTTTGCGCGAGTCCGCAAACGACGAACGACAGCGTGGAAAACACCAGGCCGATGCCGATCTTGCGCAGCGGGGTCAGCGGCCACACGCGATCGATCGCCGGGTAAACAACATAGGTGAATAACGGCACAAAGATCAAAATGAACAGCGGGTTGATCGCCTGGAACTGGCTTTCGAGCATTTCATAGCCAAACACATGCCGGTCCATGCTCTTGGCCTGCTCGACCCAGGCCGACGTCGACTGATCGAACAAGCACCAGAATGCCGCCACGAACACATAGAGCGGCACCAGGTGCAGTAAGGTGCGCCGACCGGCGCCGGTGAAGACCTCGGCTAACAGCCCATCGCCGCGGGCCGGCACATGGATGAATTTGTACCGCCCCAACCAGAAAATCAACGTGGCCAGCCCCATCAGAATGCCCGGCACGGCGAACGCCAAATGCGGCCCCGGATGAACGACATTCGCCAAGCTAGCGCCAAATGTTTCGACAAACTTGGCGTGATCGAGCAGCAACGGCGTGAGCAGCGTCGAAAGAAACGCGCCGAGGTTAATCGCCAGATAAAACCAGCCAAACACGCGGCCGATCAAATGCTGATTCTGGGCGCCAAACTGATCGCCCACATGTGCCGACACGCACGGTTTGATCGCCCCGCTGCCAAACGCGATTAACGCCAGGCCGAGGGCGAGTCCCACCCGGGTGTCGTCGACAGCCAGCGCCAAATGCCCGGCGCAATACACGAGCGAAAGGAGGACGATCGTGCGGTATTTGCCCAGCAGCCAATCGGCCACGATCGCGCCGAGGATCGGCGTAGCATACACGGCAAAGATAAACTGGTGGGTCCAGAACTTCGCGTCGCCGTCGCTCATCGGCGCGGCTTCGCCGGCGTGGTCCAGCAAATATTGCGTCATGAAGACGTAAAGTATCGCCCGCATGCCGTAGAAACTGAATCGCTCGGCCGCTTCGTTGCCGACAATGTAGGGAATTCCCTTCGGCATTTCCGACGAAGGGACCGGCGCAGTGAGATAGGGTTTCGACATGGCCGGCATTGTACGCGGCCCGCCGATGCGCCCAAACCCCCATTCATTTTCATTCGGCGCGCGCCGTGGCGTCGGGCTCGGGTCGCTCCACCGCCGCAAACTCGGCCAGGTCGGCGAGCAACACGGCGAACGGATCGTCTTTCGCCTGGGGCTCCGTCACCGCTGCTGTCTTCGGAAGATCTCGTTGCGACTTCCGCGCCCAGCGCAGCGGATAGGTGAGCGCCAGTCGCGAGAATTCGACCGACGCCTTCGGCGCCGCCAGTAGTTCGTCGAGCACCGAAACGCCGGTCGGTTCCCGGTCGGCCTCATCGCGCCCTTGGTAAACGACCACGCGCCGCGCCGCGCGATAGGCTTCGTCGTCACCTACTGCAAACAAGGCCACGAACCGCTGGGCCGCCCCGCAGGTGTCGTCGGACTTGAAGAACGACCCGCTCGAATCACGGTGCGCCGAACAAGATAGCCGCAACCAGTCTCCACGCCAGGCGTGCGGCACACTCAAGCGGAGCATGAACTCGTGTCGCCCTTCGAGCGAGAAATTTGCCGAACGCCGCAGCGCGAAGAATACGCCATGCTCCTGATCCATCGTGCCGCTGGCCACGGTCACTTGATGCGGCGATGGTTGGCTGCGCTTCTCGACCACCACGTCTCGCTTGTTCGTGCCCAAGTTGGCCGATGGCGAAAACTGATTCGGAATGATCAGCGTCGGCAAACTGGCCGACCCGGCCGCGTTGGCGCCGAGCGCCCGGGTCGTTTCCTTGGTGGTCGTAATCTCGATCGGCCCGACCGTTTCACTTTCGAGCGTGGTTTGTGGAGCGAAATCGACCACTCTGGCTCGGCCTTGCGGGCTACGGATCTCGACGGCGATTTCGTCGAGTTGCCGGGCGTCGCCTTCCACGATACGCACGGAAACGTAACACGTCGCCTCCACGGTCTTCTGCCCCGGAAAGGCTTCGGCGAACTCGGCCGTGGTCACGTCGCGACAAGCCACGAGTGGGCCCACGTCGAACGCGGCCCGAACGCTATCGGCATGCGCGACCAAGGTTCCCACGTCGGCCATACCACCGAGTGCGCTTACGAGCGAAAGCGATGCCGCGATGCGGCTGCATGCACTGCGCGCCATGCGCAATCCTCCTTAAACGAGACAAATTCCTCCCTTTTGCTACGAGCCGGCACTCCGGCAGGTTCGCTCGTGAAATTTGCCGACAGGGGCCCGGAATTGTCCGCCTTGCTCTGCCGACTTTGCCAGAACTCCCTTTCCCTTGACGAACGATTGGGTATAATTTAGACAAATCCTTATGTGAAAATTCCCTGCCGGTCGATGAAATTCGATCCAGGGCCTTCATTTCGTTTCCTTTTTTCCCAAGAGACGCCAAAACGATGGGTATCACACTGACAGAAAAAGCCGCGACCGAAGTGAAGCGGATCATGGAAGAAAAGAAGATGGAAGACGACATGTTCCTGCGCGTCGGCGTGGCCGGCGGCGGCTGCAGCGGGTTTTCCTACTCGCTCGGGTTCGACAAAGCAATCGACGAAAAGCTCGACAGCAAAGTCGACATGCACGGCGTAACGGTCGTGGTCGACAAGAAGAGCGCCCTATTCCTCGACGGAACGACGGTCGACTTCTACGACGGCATCGAACGTCGCGGTTTCACGTTCGACAACCCGAACGCCGTGAAGACCTGCGGCTGCGGCAGTTCGTTCCAGGCGTAAGAACGGCTTGCGTTCATCGGCCCCTTACGATCAAAATCTAGGCTGCGCACTCCAATCAAGTGCGCAGCCTTTTTTACGCGCGGAGATTCACCGTGCAAGTGCCGCACTTGGATTGCATTCCGCACTGCGCGGCAACGTTCTCGGCAACCATCTAGAAACTAAGGTCTGATACGATGCGAGATTTCCTGCTGGTCACAATTACCTGCCCCGATCGGCCCGGCATCGTCGAGCGCGTGACCGATGTGGTGGTCGCTCGTGGCGGCAACTGGGAAGAGAGCCGACTGGCGCGGCTGGGCGGCGACTTCGCCGGCATTGTCATGGTCAGCGCGCCGGACGAACGCGCCGACGAGTTGGCCGCGGCCCTGGTCGCGCTGACCGACGACGAAATTACCGTCACGCTCAAGCGTACCAGTTCCGCGCCGGCTGTTCGGCACGGCCACACCTTTTGCAGGCTGCGTTTGGAAGGCGCCGATCACGAGGGCATCGTGCACGACGTGTCGGCCTATTTGGCCGAGCAGGCGATCAACGTGGAAACGCTCGAAACCGAAGTTGTCGCCGCCCCGATGAGCGCCGTGCCGCTCTTCCAAATGCAAGCTCGGCTCGATCTGCCGGCATCGATCGATCTCGAACAACTGCGCGAAAACCTACGCCATTTGGCCGATCAACTGGGCGTGGATATCCAAATCGAACCGGCCGATACGGCTGCGTAGCCGATCCGCAAAGCAATGAAGCGGAGAGATTGCGTTGTGCCCGAGAGCATGGAAGGTACCCGCTACATTCCGGACGGCGCGATCGGAAACGTTCGCTCTCTCCCACCGATCTATAGCTTCTCTAGAATTTCCCGCCACGCGGTCATCGAGCGTTCTAGGTTCGTGCGTTTGTCGCCCGGGACTGCGTAGCATTGCAAGCTAACCGGGCCGGTGAACTGGAGTTCGCGGAGTTTGCGAAACAATCGCTGCTGGGGAAAGTTGCCCGAGTCGAGCGGTTGGATCAGCTCGTTCCAACTTCGGCCGCCCAGGCTGGCGCCACAAGTACTTACGGCGAACAGCCGCGAACCCGCCTGCTCGAGCGCCGACTCCAAATCGTCAGCCGGCTCGCCCTTAAGAAAATGGCAAAGATTCAGCATCACGCCGAGATTGGGGTGATCGACCTCGCGAATCAGGTCCATGGCCTGCGGCATCGTGGCGACGGCGAAGCCATGGTGCGGATAAAGGGCCACGCGAATCTTGTGCCGGGCAGCCATCGCGGCCGTTTGGCGCACGGCATCAACCGTGGCCGGCGTTCGTTTGCGGATCGTCAGTTCAATCAAGGCGCCGCGATTCGCGAGCGGCGCGACCAGTTCGGCGGCAAGCGGCTGGTCGCTGACATCGAGATAAACGCTCAGCACCCTCAGCCCCGCACGGTCGTAAGCGGCCACGCGCTCGGCGAGCTGCGAGCCGCCGGCGTGCACCTGGCTGATGCCGTCGTAACCCAGTTGCTTGAGCGTTTTGGCTTCGTTGTCGAAGCTGCCGAAGGCAACCCCGTTCTCAAAGGCGAACAGCGGCGGTGCGAAAGTGCGGGTGGCAGGCTCGGCAGCCAAGGCGGTCGACGCAACCATTAACCAGGCGCAGGTAATCACCGAATGTGGCATCTTTGACCCCTTCCTTACTTTTTGTTGCGTTCTTTAAT
>JAGQOS010000014.1 GCA_020427265.1 Planctomycetales bacterium | reverse complement strand
ACGTTCGAGCCGTTACTAATTCCTAGAAATGCGACGTAGCTGCCGGGCGTTGATGAAGGGTTGATCCAGAGCGAAATCGCCAAGCCGCCGGAGAAGTCGAAGTTCATGTCCGGCAGGTCAACGCGATCGTTGGACCCGTCGAGATCAATCGCTCCATCGCCAATCTTGCCGGCCACCCAACTAGCGCCGTTCGCAAGGGTACCGTCGTTTGCTTGTGTGGAACTGTCGGCCGCTGTCGTTCCCGACGCTTCTTCGAATGCCCAGTGACCGATGAACCCGCTCAGTTGGCCAACGGTCGAAGCGCTGAGCTCGAAATTGTAAACGCGTACGTCGTCGATCGTTCCATTGAAGTAACGGTTCGACGCGTCGTTGCCGACCAGCACGTCATCGGTGCTTCCGGTATCGATTGCCTGAGGACTACTCGCGCTCGTGCTCTCCAGCGCGCCATCGACGTAAATCAGCACGCCGGTTACATCGTTCGCGCCGCTCGGCAACACAACCGCTACGTGATGCCACGCGCCATCGCGCAGATCGGTCGTTCCGACCACGTAACCCGATCCAACGTCGACCCCGATCGCTCCTTCGGCGCCATGATCGTCTTGCACACGCACCGTCCATTCGCCACCTGCTGTCGTATCGCCCCAATGAATGATCGCGCCAGTCTGCTCGGTTTGAAACCAAGCGGATATCGTTCGCGCATTCGCGCCTGAAATCGCCTTGTATCCGGTGGCGATCAGTTCGTCGTTGATTCCGTCGAACAGAAGCGAGTTGCTACCGGTCGTGCAGGCGACGGTCGAATCGGCATCAAACGTGATCCCACCCGAGAGCACCGCATCATTGCCAATTCCCGAAGAATCGGCCGCGGTCGTCCCGTTCGTTTCGTCGAGGTTCCAATGAGCCAGATTCGCTTCGTAGCAGCCAATATCCCAACTTCCGCCAACCGGCCGCGGATTTCCGTCCTTGTCGTCATCGACCGTGCCGCCGGCATTCGTGCCATCGTTGATGGCCGGCGAGCCTGCCGAGAGGTGATAGTCGCCACTTCCCACGAACAGCGGATCCTGCGACAGTTCACCGGTCGCGCTGCTAGTCCCTTCCCAATCGCGATCATCGTTGCCGTAGATTAGGTTGTAGGCATGAGAAATTGACCCTCCGTTGTAATCGAGCCCGTCGAAGCCGCTGAAGACGATGATGCAATTGCGCACGGTTAAAGTGCCGCTGTCTTGGGCGATGCCATCGCTGCCGTTGTCGGCAATTGTCGAGTTCCAGATCGTCAATTCGCCAGAATAAAGGTGAACTGCATCGTCATCACAATTGTAAATCAGGCAGTTGGTCATCGTTACCGACGTCGAACTACCGGAGATTTCCAACCCCTTGTCGCCCGCCTCAAACAGGATGCAGCGCTCGAAGGCGATGCCGTCGCAGGAGTCGATGTCGACGCAGTCTTGACTGTTATTGTCGCCCTGAAACGTGAACCCGGAGAAGTGAAGATGGTTCCGGCTGCTGAGATTCAAGGCATCGTTGCCACTTGATGCCTGGATGATGACGTCGCCGGCAACGCCAAACACGGCGCCGCTTGTGTCGGCGACGAACATAGTTGGATTCGAAGAGTTTCCGCTTACCAATGGCTGGACCGACTCGGCGTAAGTTCCGGCTCGAACGTAGATGACGTCCCCCGGAGTGGAAGCGTTTGCCGCCGCGTGCGACATGGTGGCCCACGCTTCGCTCGCCGAAGCGCCGGTTCCACTATTCGAATCGCTGCCGTCGGTGCGAACGTAGTACGTAACTGGTGGAGCAGCTACATTCGTACTCTTCAGGACCGCGCCGAGGATCACCTGGCGATTCGGCCCGGAATGCTGTGCCGATGGGGTCGCAGTCCCATCACTGGAAATCGCCCGATCGGCGGTTGAATGGCGGCTCGAACTGGCCGTAAAGTCGGTTCCTTCTGAAAAGCCGTTGTACCAGGTGTAATTGCTGCCGGTATTGCCGCATTGCGCGCAGGCCACGGCATAGTCGCCATCGACCACAGTTAATGCCGGTGTCGAAATGGGATTCGGCGACGACGAGCTTGTGCTACTCTTGTCCGAATCGCGAATTGGCGACGACTGGTCGACGTTCTCATACATTCGCGCCGCGTAGGAAGAGTTGTTTGGATTCTGCGACCAATTGACGGAGAATGTATTGCTCGTGGCTGCTTGAATGCCTGCTTCATTTAAGTAGAAGATGTGCGCTCTGGCCGTTGTCGAGGAACCGGCGACGTCTGTAGTCACTTCGGTCATCGCCTGGCCGCCGTAAGTCACGGAGGTTACTTGCGTGCTTCCGTTTTCTTCGGCGCCGGCCGTGAAGATAAGAAAACGGTCAGTGCCGGCAGTAAAACGGCTAGGTCCCGACGTACCGATAGTCCAATTTGTGATTGGTTGGATGTCGTCGGCAAGAGCCGGCGACACCAGTATCGCCAAAATCACGATCAGCGTGACCGGCCCCGTCTTTGCCACGCGACTGTCCATTCGGCGCATCGTCGTCTTTCCGAGTCGAATCGTATTGCAGCGTACCACGCAATAACTCTATCTCGCACGAAGGTGCTGATCAGGCAGACTCGCCATTTCGACGCGTAAGGATGATGGCGGCAGATGTAATCACGCGTCAAACCCGTTTTAATCCTCACAACAGGAAGCGAGAGAGTCGTCCCATTTTCCGGTTGCAGTTTTCGTCTCTTCATCCAAGAATGGGACCAGTCACACTTTCACCACATCTAAATTTCGTAGAAACACCATGACATCGACACTCATTGGACTCTTGATCATTGTGATTTTGCTCGCTATTCCGGTCGCTATCGTCGGTGCGATTCTGTGGGGAAGTCCCTCGAAGTAGCACGCGAAAGGAAGATCGCCATGCGCTTGCGGCCACTGGGAAAGACCGGCCTGCGCGTCTCACCGGTGGCGCTCGGCTGTTGGCCGATCTCGGGCATGACGAGTCTCGGCGTGTCCGAGGCACAAAGCCTGGCGACGCTCGAGGCCTGCTTCGACGAGGGCATCAACTTTCTCGATACCGCCTATTGCTACGGCGCCGAAGGGGAAAGTGAAAGGCTGATTCGCCGCGCCGTGGCCGATCGGCGCGACTCCGTTGTGATCGCGACGAAGGGCGGGATCGCGTGGGACGCCGATCGAAAACAAGTTTTCGACGCATCGGCGGCAACGCTGCGCCGGCAGTGCGACGAGAGCTTGCGGCGTTTAGATACCGATCGCGTCGAACTCTACTATCTGCATGCCCCCGACCCGAATACGCCGATCGAAGAATCTGCCGCGGCGATTCGGGCGTTGATCGACGACGGCAAGGTACGTTCCGCCGGGCTTTCGAATTGCACGATCGCGCAGGCTGAAGCGTTCGCCTCGGTCTGCCCGCTCGCGGCGATCCAGCCGCCCTACAACTTGTTGCAGCGCGACATCGAAAACGACCTGATTCCCTGGTGCTTGCAACACAACGTGTCGCTCATCGTCTACTGGCCGCTCATGAAAGGTCTCTTGGCTGGCAAGTTGCCGCGCGACCATGTGTTCGATCCGCAGGATGGCCGAGCCAAATATCCGATGTTTCAGGGCGACGAATGGCAAAAAAACCAGGACCTGGTCGATGCTCTGCGCGAGATCGCTTCGGCCGCCGGGCGCACGGTTGCCGAGTTGACCGTGGCCTGGACGATTCGCCAGCCAGGCATTACGTCGGCTCTGTGTGGTGCGAAGCGGCCAGATCAGATTCGTGAAACGGCCGGCGGCGCTCGTTGGGAATTGCGCGAAGCCGAGATCGATGCGATCGATGCGGCGCTGGCCAGGCGCGGCCAGCCGGTGACCCGCTGGGCAGTCGCGCGCAACTAACGCGCTTTCTCATACTTAAAACGGATTCGATCTCGTTCGATCGTGGCTAAATTGACTCACAGCCTGCGCGCCGAGATAATTGGGGCATGAATTGGCTCGACTTCCTGCGACGCATGCTGCGGTTTCGACTGTCGACCATGCTGGTTGTTGCGACCGCAACAGCCGGTATCACGATGGCCGCGAGATATGGAGCACGCGAACACGGTGAAAGCCTGCCGTCGCTGTTCGCCGTGGCCGTGATGGTCTATGTGCTGGCAGCCGCCGTATTCGTGGCCAAGGGCTTGATCGCCGGTTCCATTTCCGCCGGCCGGCTCGGCGCGCGCGTGGCAGGTGTTGGGCTCTGGATGCTAATCACGCTGCCCATGTTGATGGCGTGCGCGTATGCCGCGTCACAGCCTGTGCAACGGCCGACTGTTCCCAAATGGCGCAGCTTCGACGTCTCGTCGACGGATCTGTTCCCCTCCGGCGAGCGGCGTTGACGGCCAGTTTTTTTCGACCTTTACTGGCGCGTTCGCTGTGTCCTAACCGGCTTGGTAGCTCTGATCAAGCAGGTCCATCGGATGGACCACGTCGAGCTTCGCGTTGCGGCCGCGGGCCTCGCGCATGATTTGCAGCAGGCAGCCGGCGTTGGCCGTAACAACCGTTGTTGCGCCGGTCGCTTCGATATTGTCGAGCTTACGGCGGGCGAGGCGATCGGACATTTCCGGCTCGGTCAGGTTGTATGTTCCCGCCGCGCCGCAACATAGGAGCGATTCGGGCAGTTCTCGTAGGCTGAGGCCGGGTATCATCGACAGCAACGCCCGCGGCGCGTCGACCACCTTCTGCGCATGCGCCAAATGGCAGGCATCGTGATACGTGACATTACGATGGATCGCGCCGCGTGGCGCGACCGGACCGAGCTCTAGAAGAAATTCGTGAACGTCGCGAACCTTGGCGGACAGCGCTGCACGTGCTGCGTGGTTTGCGTCGGCCATCGGAAAACAGTGATCGTACTCTTTGAGCATCGCGCCGCACCCGGCGACATTGACAATGACCGCGTCGACTTCGTCCAGCGGAAAGGCCGCGGCGTTCTGGTCGGCCAATTGCCGTGCTGGTTCAGAAGCACCGGCGTGTAGATGAATTGCGCCGCAACAGGTTTGGCCGGGCGGCACGAGAACTTCGCAGCCGTTTTCCTGGAGCACGCGTGCGGTCGCCCAGTGTGTCGATCGAAACATCGCATCGGCCACGCAGCCGGTGAATAGCGCGACGCGAGCTCGCTGTTTTCCTTTTGCCGGCAGGCGTTCCGGCAGTGGCGGCTCGTGCACCAAGGGTGAAGGTAACATGGCGACGAGTCGCTGCAACCGCTGGGGCAGAAGGCGAAGGAGCCCCGTGACTGCGGCAAACTTCATTAGCCCCAAACGCTGGGCGATGCGTGCCGGGAATAGGGCCTTGCGCATTCGTTCACGATAGGGAAACAACCCGAATAGAATCCAGCGGCGAAACCAATCCGAGCGCTCTTTTGCCGGTGCGCGTTCGGCCAACTCGGCACGGAACGGCTCGATAAGGCGGCCGTATTGAACACCTGAAGGGCACGCCGTTTCGCAGGCCCGGCAATCGAGACAAAGGTCTAAATGATGCAACACTTGGTCGTTCAGCTCGATGCGACCGTCGGCGACGCCGCGCATCAAATAGATGCGCCCGCGCGGGCTGTCATTTTCGTTACCCAGTTCGCAATAGGTGGGACAGGCCGCCGTGCAAAGCCCGCAATGCACGCAGTCGAGAAAGAGTTGATAGTCGATCGATTGTCCAGGAAGTGCATGCGGGTGCGATGCTTGGGGAGCGGAACTCGGTGCTTGGTCGCGCATCGTCGTTATCCCCACCGACCCGGATTCAAAATATTGTGCGGATCGAATTGGCGTCGGATGGCATCGACAAAGTCGTCGGCCTCCGTGCGCCCTCCCCAAATCATTTGCCGTGTCCAGCCTTGCGGTTCTGCATTGTGAACTACCGCCAATCGCCCGCCTAACTGGATCGCCGCTGGATGTAGATGCCGAATGAGCAGGCCTGCCGCATCGTCGAGCGGCGCGAGGAATTTCACGAAAACGTGCCCGCGGCCATCAGCCAGCAACTCGGCCTCGGGCGCGAGCGAGTGCACGAGATCGCAAAAATCGGCGACACGGCTAGGCATGAGAACAGCTTTGAGCACGAGCGCCGGATCGTCGGCCGCGGGAAACTCACTCAAATGCCGCCAAACAGCCTCGCCACGTTCGTTCTCCACCCGCTCGATAGCCAATCGCTTTTGGCCCCAACGCGACTCCAGGCTCGTGCGCATCCATTCGACTTCCGCTTGCGTTCCTTCGAGCCCCACGGCCAGAACCGCGCGAACGTCGCCCCATCGATCGGCAAAGACTTTTTGCACGGATTTGCCGCACAGCACCTGAACGGCCGAGGGCATGATGGGCGAAGCTACCAGGTCGGCCAACATTGTCTCCATCTCATTCGCGCTACGGAGAGCGCAGGCCAGCATCAGGGATCGCTCGGGAATGGGAATGACCTTGATCGTTGCCTGAGTGACGACGGCGAGCGAACCCAGCGACCCGATGAGGAGCCGGCAAAAGTCGTAGCCGGCCACGTTCTTCACAACACGGCCACCGGCGTGAAACAACGTGCCGCGACCATCGACGGCCGACAGGCCAATCAGGTAGTCGCGCAAAGTGCCGCACCCGTAGCGGCGCGGGCCGCTGGTGTTGGTCGCCAGAATCCCGCCAATGGTCGCCTGTTCGGCCTGCGGCGGATCGATGGGTAACCGTTGATTCTCCTGGGCCAGAAGACGAGAAAGCTCGGCATAGGTCATGCCGGCTTGCACGGTTATTGTCATATCGCGCGCCGGGTAATCGATCAGCTTGGCGAGCGATGTCGTGCGCACGCCGAGGCCGGCCTCGCTTGGCAAACAACCGAACGACAGGCTTGTGCCGCCACCGATCGCGTAGACCGGTGTGCGCGCGGCCGAGGCCTCGGCAATCGCTGCGCATACGTCCGCCTCGTCGTCGGACGTGTTCGTTTTAGTAAGGGGAAGGAGCGACACAGGAAGAGGTGGGATTGGGAACTTCGGATTCGGGATCTAGACTCGTCTACATAGCCGCTTGTCGTCCAGGGTGGATCTGCTCCATGCCACATGCGCCGGCCGTGGGGAGCATCTTTCCTGGGCTTAGGTTTCCTTGCGGGTTGAATGCCGCGCGAAATCGCCCCATCACTTCAAGATCGTCGGGCGTAAACAACTTTTTCATCAGATCAATCTTCTCAACGCCGATGCCGTGTTCGCCGGTCACGCTTCCACCGGCGGCGATGCACTCTTCGAGGATTTCGTTACTTGCCGCCAGAACGCGGCGCACCTGCGCAGCATCGCGTTCGTCGAACAAGACAATCGGATGCAGATTGCCGTCGCCGGCATGAAATACATTGACGATTCGCACCTCGTGCTTGGCGCCGATCTCGGTGATTCGCCGGAGAATGTGCGGCAACTTTGTGCGAGGCACGACCCCGTCCTGTGTGCAGTAGCTGGGGCTTAGGCGTCCGACCGCGCCAAACGCCTGTTTGCGGCACTTCCAAAGCTTGGCGCGCTGGGCATCGTCGGCTGCCTGCCGCACTTCGCGGGCACCGCAGCGTGTGCAGATATCGACAATGGCGTCGCGTTGCGCATCGAGCCCCGCTTCGAGGCCATCGACTTCAATCAACAATACCGCCGCGGCGTCGAGAGGGAATCCGAACTGAAATGCTTCTTCGAGCGCGACGACAATCCCTTGGTCCATCATCTCCAGAGCTGCTGGAATGATGCCGGCGCCGACGATTTCGCTAATCGATTGCGTCGCGTCTTCAACCGAATCGAACACACCCAGCATGGTCCGGTAGCCTTGCGGATCGCGTGTCAAGCGGACCCACACTTTCGTTACGATGGCCAGGGTTCCTTCGCTTCCCACAAGGCCGCCAACAAGATCGGGACCGAAGCTTTCGGCTGTCGGCCCGCCGAATTGCACGGTGCGTCCGTCGGCCATCACGGCCTCGAATCCGAGCACGTGATTGACCGTGACTCCGTATTTCAGCGTGTGCGGTCCGCCGCTGTTCGTCGCCACATTTCCACCGATGGTACAAGCGCCCTGGCTCGACGGATCCGGAGCATAGTGATAGCCCGAACCGCGCAGCGCTTGGGTTAGCCAAACATTGACCACGCCAGGTTCGACCACGGCGTAGCGGTCGCGCAGGTTGATCTCCACGATTTGCTTCATTTGCGTGAGCACGATCATCACGCCCCCGCCGACCGGCAGACAGCCACCGGCCAAGCTCGTGCCGGCGCCGCGCGGCACAAACGGCACAGAGTGCTCGTTACACAAATGCACGATCGCGGCCACCTCGGCGGTCGTGCGCGGAAACACGGCCACGTCGGGTGAGTTCTTTTCGATCACAAAGCCATCGCACTCGTAGACCGCCAGTTCGCTGCGCGCAGAAAGAACTCGATCGGCGCCGACAATGGCCACCAGGTCGGAAATCAATTTCGAGGAGACAGTCCTGGAGTTCATAACGAATTGTGTTTAGTCGGCAGTGTTGGGCTATGGCTATGATTGTACGGCTCGCGAGCTTCAAATCCAACGGGCCAACGGCCCTAGCGACGGACTATGCGTGTTCGACAAGCCGTTCGCAGATCAAGCGACCTATGTTCAACGACGCGGTGGCGGCCGGCGACGGCGCATTTTGTACGTGCACCACGCGGTGCGACTCCTGAATCAAAAAATCGTCGACCAATGCCCCATCTGGCGCTACGGCCTGGGCGCGCACCCCGGCGCCGCCGGGCTGGAGATGCCTCGCTTCGATCTCGGGAACCAAGCGTTTCAATTCTTTCACAAACGCCTGTTTGGAATACGACCACCACATCTCGCCCAGGCCCGTCTTCCAATATTTGGCCGCCATGCGAAGAAAACCGCCGTAGGTAAGCGATTCGAAAAGATCTCGTGGATTGATGTCGCTTTTGCGGTAGCCTTCGCGTGCGAAGGCCAAGACCGCGTTCGGACCGCATTCCACGCCGCCGCCAACCATGCGTGTAAAATGGACACCGAGAAACGGAAAGCGAGGATCCGGGACGGGGTAAATGAGATTGCGGCAAAAGTGCTCGGCATCGGGCAGCAGCTCATAGTATTCTCCGCGAAAGGGTATGATTTTCGCGCGAGGCGCGTCGCCAGCTAGCTTCGATACGCGATCGCAATGCAAGCCGGCACAGTTGACCAGATAGCCGCCCAGGTATTCGCCCTGCGTCGTCAGCACGGCGACGGCCTTTTCGTCGGCGGCGATTTTCGTCACGCGGGTGCCGAAGAAGATGCGTCCACCCGCTTCCTGAATCAATTCGGCGAGCCGCCCGCACACTTGCCGATAGTTGACGATCCCTGCTTCCGGCACATGAATCGCTTGGATTCCCGCACAGTGGGGTTCCAGTTCCAACAGACGTTCGCGGGAGATCTTTTCGCAGGCCACGCCATTGGCTTGGCCTCGCTCGAAAATGCGTTCGAGTGCCGGCAACTCGTCCTCGCGCGTGGCGACAATTACCTTGCCGCACACTTCGTGATCGATGCCGTGCTCGCGACAGAACGCAATCATTGCCGCCCTACCGAGTCGGCAATTTTCCGCTTTAAGCGAACCCGGTTTGTAGTAGATCCCCGAATGCAGCACTCCCGAGTTATGACCCGTTTGGTGCTCGGCGACGTGCCGTTCCTTTTCCAGCACGATGACTTTGCGTTTGGGAAACGACTCCAGGAATCGATACGCCGTCGCCAGCCCCACGATACCGCCGCCGACAATGATTACGTCTGCTTGTTGCATTACTCAACCACAAACACATGCAGCGAGCGAGCGCCATGGGCGCCAACGACCAGCGATTGCTCAATGTCGGCGGTTTTCGAAGGCCCCGAAATAAACACGCCGAAGCGACCGGCCCGAAACTCGATCTTCTCAAAAGCCTGACGCATGTTGTCGACCAGTTGCGAACGGCGGACCACCAGCGCCAGATGCTGCGACAGAAAGTAGACTACTTTGTGACGCACATGTTCGTCGGTCACCCAAACGGCCGCGTTTTCCGCCACGGCAACTTCGCCGGAAAAAACGGCGAAGTCGACATCGTCGAGCGCGTGTGGATTGTCGATAGATGCCATATCGACATTGGCGCCGCCGATTTCGGGCACGGATGAGTAAATGCGCTGCGCCGCCGAGAACTCGGGAATTTCAGCCAGCGCGGCGTTGACGGCCGGCAGATCCGCAACGAAATGGCACAAGCCTCCCACGCTCTCGAGCGCCGCGGCGAACTGAGCTGGTGCATCGTCGTACGTGATCCAGGGCCCCTCGACACCCGGATGCTCGACCGGTGCAACGGACTGGCGACGTATTGCTTCGAGAATCTGCTGCTTACTTGCCATGTCGTTGTTGATAAATCTGGCGGAACGTTTGTTTGGGCGGCGGCGGCAGATCGCGAGATTTCCCCCACGCGTTCCACGGATTGTAGAGCAGCGCGCGCGGCATTCGCAGCACAACTTTGCGAAGCAGAAACCCGGCCATGCGATAGATAGCGGGCCGCACCAGGACGATGCGAGCCATCTTCATCGACACGCGTTTCGTCCAGGGCAAGTGCCCCCGTACGGTTATCTCGCGGCGCCAGGTAAGCAATTGATGGTGCAGGTCGATCTTTACTGGACAGACATCGGAACACGATCCGCAGAGACTGCACGCAAATGGAAGCGAGGCGTACTGTTGGGCATCGCGCGACGGGGCAAGAATTGAACCGATCGGCCCCGGCACGGCCGTTTTGTAGCTGTGTCCGCCACTACGTCGGAAAACAGGACACGTATTCATACATGCGCCGCATCGAATGCAATTAAGCGATCGCCGGAATTCGTCGCTACCCAGAATGTTGCTGCGGCCATTGTCGACCAGCACGATGTGCATTTCGCAACCTTCGCGCGGACCGTGAAAATGCGACGAATAAGTGGTAATCGGCTGCCCTGTTGCCGAGCGAGCGAGTAAGCGCAGAAACACGCTGAGATCGTCGGCGCGAGGAATCAATTTTTCGATGCCCATGCACGCGATGTGTAACTTGGGAAGCGACGTACCCAAGTCAGCGTTGCCCTCGTTCGTGCAGACGACAATGCCACCGGTTTCGGCGATGGCGAAATTCACTCCTGTAATTCCCGCATCGGCCGCCAAAAACTCTTCGCGCAGCCGCTTGCGGGCCGCACGCGCGAGATAGGTCGGATCGCTGGCGCCTGAATCGGTGCCGATCTTCCGATGAAATAATTCGCCAACTTCTTCCTTCTTGATGTGAATCGCCGGAAGCACGATGTGGCTGGGTGGCTCGTTGCGCAACTGAACAATCCATTCGCCCAGATCGGTATCCACGACATTCAGCCCGTGGCGTTCGAGAAATGGATTCAAGTGGCATTCCTCGGTGAGCATCGATTTGCTCTTCACCACGCGTTTTGCGTTGTGCCGTTCAAGAAGCCCAAGCACGATCTGGTTGTGTTCGGCGGCGTCGCGAGCCCAGTGAACGGTTGCGCCCATTTTCGTGGCGTTGGCTTCGAATTCTTCGAGATAATCTGCCAGGTTGGCGGACACGTTGCGTTTGATCTGCGATGCTCTCTCGCGCAGGGTTTCCCATTCGGGCAACGACTGGGCCGCCTTGTCGCGTTTAGCTCGCACGAACCAAAGCGCCTGATCGTGCCAATGCGCGCGCGAATCGTTCTTCACGAATTCAGCCGCTAGCCGAGGATGATCGACACCCGAATGACTCATGAGGCGACCTCGTATCCGGCGAGAATCTCGGCTACATGCATGACGTGGAGCGCGATCTTTTCGCGGCGAATGAGTCCCGACAAATGCATCAGGCATGACATGTCGCCGGCTGTGAGCACTTCTGCCCCGGCTTGCTGGTGATCGTGAATGCGGTCGCGTCCCATCATCGTGGAAACAGCCGCTTCGGCCACGGCGAAGGTGCCGCCAAAACCACAGCACTCATCGACTCGACTCAATTCGACCAGTTCAATGCCATCAAGCGATTCGAGCAACACGCGAGTTTTGCTGAACGAGTCGACCATCAGTTCGCTGGCTCGACCGCCGCGCAACTCGCGCAGCCCGTGGCAGCTTTGGTGCAAACCGACACGATGTGGGAACGCTCCCTCGATACGCTCGATCTGAAGCACGTCGGTAAAGAATTCGCACAACTCAAAGGTCTTGTCGCGCACAGCGGCGTAATGGGGATGGTCGCCGACGAGTTCTGCATAGTGGTTCCGCACCATCGAGACACAACTTCCCGAAGGAGCCACGACATAGTCGTACGCGGAGAAGATTTCGAGAAACCGCTCGGCCAACGGCCGGGCGTCGTCGCAACATCCGGTGTTCGACATCGGCTGGCCACAGCACGTCTGCTCGACGGGAAAATCGACTTCCAGCCCCTGGCGAGTAAGCAATTCCAATGTCGCCAGGCCCACACGCGGATAGAGTTGATCGACGTAACAGGGAATGAAGAGACCGACACGCATAATGAAATCTTGAACAGGCCGATAGGTCAGAAGGAGTGATAAAAAAACATGGTCAATGGAGCAGCCAATCGGCGAAAACCATCAGCTCTGCGAGTCAGCCAGCTTTTGTTGAACACTAAGAACCTTGCTTTGGATACGACCGCCTGCTCCCTGGCGATAGTCGAACTTGGCGCTGCAGGTGATGCGATCGCAATCGGCAGACAAAACCTCGAAACAACGACGTAAGACTTCGAGCACGTCGGGCAATTCGCCTTCGATGATTGTGCCCATGGCATGCAACTCGAAAGCCAACCCGCTGCCGCGCACCACTTCCACGCAACGGGCGACATATTCGCTGACGCTCTCGCCCTTGCCGAGCGGCGTGAGACTCATTTCCAACAAAACCATACCGATCCAACTCCGGAATTCCCAGTTGATTTCCTCCTTCGCGGTCGCAGTGGGAGCCTGCTATCACTTAGCTATTGTAATGCCCAGACCTCGAGTGTCGAGTCACAACAGAGATGAAGCAATGGCCGTAACTACAAGTGGCCATTCGGGTTTCGAGGATTCAAGGACGATCTGTTGCGATTTATTCGAGATCAGTACACTATCGCCCGCGTCTCACAGACCATAGGACGCTGTTAACCAACGGCAAGTAGCCAGGATTGGCCACTCCGATGCCCAGTCGAAACAGGTGCGATGCCTTGCAATACGCTCTTCAGCGCGGCCGCAACTTGCGCGGCGCGTCGACAGGCATGGCTGCGCTCATGGCTCTGCTGGTGATTTGTCCGGTGAATCCCGCGACCGCCGTCGAGCCACCTCCCAATCCGCTGGCTGCCTGGGCCGCACCTGGAGTTTTGGCAGCACCGCCGGCAACGACACGCATCATCGGTCCCGACGGGCAAGAGTACATCGACGCCGACGCGATGTACCTGTCGACGCAGGCTGCCGGACCGCTCGCCTATCACTGGCAATGGCTGCCCGATGGGTTACTTTATCGCTCGTATCTGGCGGGAACAAAGGAACCTCGATTCGGCGGTGTTTTTCAATACGAACGCGACACGGGTTGGCTGCTCGATGTCGCCCTGGGCGGTCGCGCGCCGATTCTAAGGTACGGCACAACCGATCCGTCCCGGCTGGAAGGATGGCAACTTGATCTCGAAGGCGCGGCGTTTCCCCGACTCGACCTGGAAGACGATTGGGAAATGCTCTCCTCGGACTTTCGCTTTGGAGTGCCGCTCACAGTCGCCGGGGGCCCGCTGCAGGCGAAACTCGCGTATTACCATCTCAGTTCGCACTTGGGCGATGAGCTGATACTGCGCGATCCGGGCAGATTCCTGCCAGCACGGCTAAACTTTAGTCGCGATGTATTAGTAGCCGGAGCAGGCATTTTTCCCATTCCGGCACTTCGACTCTACGGAGAAGCGGGCTGGGCCATGGCGAGCGATGTTGCGCGGCCGTGGGAGTTTCAATTCGGATTCGACTACAGTCCCGTAGCTGAGACACTGTTTTGGCCCGCTCCGTTCGCCGCCATGAACGTCCATCTACGCGAAGAAGTGGACTACAGCGGCACGTTCGCTGTACAGGCGGGCGCCCAATGGCGCGGACGACGCGGCCATTTGCTGCGTGTCGGCGGTCACTTTCTTACCGGTCCGGCAAACCAGTATGAGTTTTTCCATACCAGCGAAGAACAGATTGGCCTCGGCATCTGGTACGACTATTGATGCTTACATCGTCGCTATCAGCTAGCATAAGCGTCGATTGACGCCTGGAGAACGATCTCCTAAGATCCTCGCCCCTTGTGTGCGAGCCTCGTTTTCTCGCAGACCAATTGCCGGTGCGAACTACTTTGCCGCGATTGCTAGCTTCCATGATGGTTTACCTCCGCAATAATACGGCCAACCTCAGACTTCTCGCGCAGCGGCGTTTGTCGCTAGTAGTTGGCGCATTTGCCCTAGGCGGCGTCCTCTTGGGTGTCGCACGCACATCGAGCGGCCAACAGACGATCATCGACGCTTTGTCTTCTTCCGCGCGCAAGGCCGTTGCGCCGGAACCGTCGTCGCAACCGAAGGCTGCTTCGACGCCGCAAGGTATTGCCGACCAACGCAAGGCGGTTGCCCAACGGTTGCTCGTCGCTCAGAAGCAAAACGAGGCGGAAGTCGATGGAACACCTGCCGAAGCAAACGGCAAACCTTCGCGCGAGGTCGATTTACTCAAGCAACTCGACCTGCTTCTTTCGCAACATCAATCGGCCGAAGACCGCCGCAAGCAGCTTGAAGCAACAAAGGAAGACCTGCAAAGCCGGATCGACACGCTGCAACGCGAAGGACCGCCGGGCGAACCGCCGTTTTCGTTCCTACAGCTCGACGAACTCGAAAGCAGCCTGAAACTTGAACAGGAGCGCGCTCTCACGATCGAAGCCGCAGTCGAATCCGCCAAGGATTCCTTGCGCATTGCCAAGGACGCTTCCGACCGCGCTGAGGCGCAGCGGCGTCAGGCGAAGGAAGCTCTGGAAGGGGAGAAAGACGAAACGAAACGGGCGAGGCTCGCTGAGACATTTCACATCGCGGAACTCGAATCGCAAATCTCCAAGCAGCAGGTGTCGCTCGCCAAGGTCGAGCTTGACAACGCCGAACAGGAAGCCGAGGCGGCCCAACTGCGGCGCGATCTTATCGAACGCCAGATCGCCGGCGTGAGAGACCTGACGCGATTTTCGGGCGACGATCTCGACAAGAAGCTGCTCGAAATCGAGAAACGCGAAAGCGACTTGGCTTCTAAGCTGCAAAGCGCCGAACTCATGCTACCGTTCCTAGAACGCCAATGGGCGCAGGCCCGGTCGGACCTCGAAGCGGCCGAAACCAACGATCCCGTGCTCACGGCCGAGGCCGACGCGCGCCAGCTCGATCATCAGACTTTGCAGCAGCGCATTTCACTCTACAAGCAGCAGCTCGAACGGCTCGCAATGCAGCGGGAAGTATGGAATCGAAGATTCCGCGTCTACCAGCATTTCGAAAAGCGGGGTGAATTGCGGCAATGGGCCGACGAGACGCGACTCAAAATCGCCGAACTCGAGCGTAAGCGGCAGCTAGAAGAATTACAAATGACCGAAACGCGCAACGCGCTCGGCGAACTGGATAAACGGTTGCAAGGCGGCGCGGATCGTAGCGCCGAAGAAACGCACTGGATCAACGAGCAGCAGGAGGCGCGACGCAAGCAGATCATTGATCGCGGCCAGAATTTGGTATCGATCGATGCGACGTTGCGCCTGTTTCAGAAACTCAACGACGATATCCGCATCGACACCGAATCGTTCTCGCTCGCTGCCACGGCCGAGGCGATTTGGGCGAACATCGCCGCCATCTGGAACTATGAAATTACGACGAGCGATGACGAGTCGATTACCGTAGGCAAAGTCGTCGGAGTGCTTTTGCTGCTGGCGTTTGGCTTTTGGTGTTCGCGAGTGCTCAGCCGCCTGTTCGGCAAGCGGCTGCTGCCGCGATTGGGCGTGAACGAAAGCGCCGCCTCGGCGCTGCAGACGATCGCATTCTACCTACTGGTCACCATTTCGGCGCTCACGGCCTTGCGATTGGTCAATGTGCCGCTCACGGTCTTTACCGTTTTAGGTGGCGCCGTCGCCATCGGCGTGGGTTTTGGCAGCCAAAATGTCATGAACAATTTCATCAGCGGGCTGATTCTATTGGCTGAACGGCCCATTCGCGTGGGCGACATGATCGAATTGTCGGGGCTCTTTGGCACGATCGAAAAGATCGGCGCGCGTAGCACTTGGGTCAAGACTGGCGAGAACTACGAAATCATCGTACCCAACAGTTCATTCCTGGAGAATCAGGTCGTCAACTGGACACTCACCGATTCCATTGTGCGTTGCCGTGTGCGAATTGGCGTGGCGTATGGCTCGCCCACGCGCGACGTAGCGCGATGGTTGCGTAAGGCGGCCGACGACCACGGCTTGGTGCTTGATCGGCCCGAGCCGTTCGTTTGGTTTACCGAGTTTGGCGACAATGCCTTGATCTTTGACCTGCACTTCTGGGTCACAGTGCGCAACCTCACGGAGCGGCGCCGCGTCGAGAGCGACATGCGATTCATGATCGATCAGAGCTTCCGCGAGGCGGGAATCGTCATCGCGTTTCCGCAGCGTGATCTGCACCTCGATACGCTCAAGCCGCTGGAGATTCGCATGCTGCCGCCCAACGAACCGGCGCCCGACTCGGCCCAGGTGGAAAAGCCGGCTGCCTGAGCTGTACTGCGCGGCGCGACGCTCACACTCTGAAAATCGCTTCGACATTGCCTCGCAGCACGCGATGGCCGAGCGTGACCGCTTCTTCCTCGCTCCAATCGCGGTCAATCACAAATCGTTCGGCGAGGACTTTGGCTAAAATGCGTTTGTACATGGCGAATTTCGGCAACGCGAATTCCAGTTTGTACATATCGCTGTAATAGCCGATCTGCTTGGTCTGCGGAATCGCTTCGAGCCGGCCGGCGGCATCGTGCTCAATGTACGACGGCGTGTTGGAATACCACCAATGCCCGTTGGCGACAACATTGGGAAAGATCCAGGCGTAGCTGACAAGTTCCTGATTGGTAACGCTAGCGAGCACCGAAATGGGGAACGTCACTTGCGGAAAGGCGTTGAAGAGCCGGCGGTACTGAATCAGCGACACGCGCGAATCGTATAAATCCTGGCCTTGATAAACGCCATCGGCATAGACGCCCCGATTGACGCCAATCATCAGGTCGAATGGCAAACGCACGTCGGCGCAAAATTGCGCTAACGTCCAAAACACGAAATGGCTTACCACGCGCCGCGTTTCGTCGTCTGCAGTAATGCCCTCGCGCAACATACGTTGGACCGCTGTTTCGGCCGTGGCCTGGTCAACCGGTTCGGGAGAAAAGTCCGGAGGAAGCGAAATGGCGCACGCCTTCGCGCCGCGACTGGTGAACCGCTCGAAGAGCACGCCGATCGCAGCGTGCAACGAAGCCGCTCCCGTGAGCGAAGTCGATGAGGCGCGTTCCAGTCGCTCTCGAACCTCGGGCTTGGCCAAGTGAAAGACCAGATCGTCCGTGCGCAAACAAGGGATGTAACGCGTTGTGTCGAAGCCTTCGAGCGGATCATCGAAATCGTTCGTCAGGAAGACGCTTTCGATGTTGCTTTCGCTCAACACCTTGTCTTCCCATCCCGGCTCGGCCATCTTAGCCGCGGCCAAATCGTAGAGGGTTTCCCAGTTATCGGCAGTCACTCGCTTTTCCGTAAAGCCAAACAAGCGCTGCGACGTCTCGATAAGCCAACTGTACTGAATCGTGTTCTCCAACGGACCTAGCTGTTCGACGAGCCGACGCACTTTCTCCTTCGGATCAAGCCCGGGTTCTTCGATAGCCGCCTTGGCCATTCCGGCCGAGTGGGCCAATTCGGTGTAGTAGTGATAACCGAGAATATCAGCCAGTGAGGTCGATGCCGGCGCGTGCGGGTTGATGTGCGAATGCGGGTCAATCAGGGTCAAGCGATCGAGTTCGGTATAGATTCGGCTGCGAAGCGAACTGGACATGGTCGGGGAGCGATCCTGCGTGGGTCAAATGCTGTTTACCTTGGCGGCGAATATACCATATCGAAGGGCAGGTCAACAGTTGCCTGGCTTGTGGGGTCACCATGCGGCGGAACATACGCCGTCTGCGTGTTAAAGTGGCACGATGGTCGCGGTCATGGCATTCAAATCGACCACGGCCAGGGAACGCGGCCGAGCGCGGTACAGCGCGCCCGGGTTGAGTAGTAATGTCTTACCAACATACGTTTGGTCGGCGTAATGCGTGTGCCCATAACAGACGAGGTCGTAACTTTCGCTAGCCGCAGCCTCACGCAGCCGTTGCTGATCGTCGCCATGCAGAAACGCAATACGCCGGCCTGCAAGTTGCAACTCGCCAAACCTGTCATGGCAGGTCTGTTCTTGGGCCAAGATTTCCTCGCGCAGCTCGGCCTGGTTGTCGTCGACGTTTCCGAAAACGAAGTGCGTTGGCCAGGCTGAGAATAATGCGCAAATACGCGTGGAACCGATATCACCGCAATGGATCACGGCTTCGACATCCAGGCTTTCGAGCATCCGCACAGCGTCGAGCGAATTTCTGAGATGACCATGAGTATCGCTGACGACTCCGAGTAGCATCTTACCTTTCCCGTGCGGATTGACTACGCTTGAAGACGTTGGATGAAAGGAGTCCAATCACCCCAGTGTAACGGCTCAATACGCGGCGCCCAACGGAACACTCCATGTTTTCGCCCACGGCGACCTACTGGCTGGCAACGGCATTCGTGCTGGGAATTCCGGTGGCTGTGCTGGCGAAGCTCGTCATCAATGCGCGAAATAGCAACTACACACCGGGGCAGTTCTTTGTGCTGACCTATGGCTTCCTTACCGCCCGCATTTTGTGGCGGGCACTGCCACCCGACCCGTTGCCCGTGGCGACCAATGCCGGCGCTGTGATTGTTTGCAACCATCGCGGTCCGTTTGATCCCATGTTTGTGCAGTTGGGCGCTGATCGGATGGGCCGTTGGCTAGTGGCGCGCGAGTATTGCGAACATCCGGCCATGGCTTGGTTTTTTCGCATTTGCCGATCGATTCCCGTTGGGCGTGGGGGCATCGACACGGCGGCAACGAAAATTGCAATACGCCATGCCGCCCAGGGAGGACTAGTCGGCATGTTTCCCGAAGGGCGTCTGAACATGACCGAATCGCTGCTACTGCCCGGACGACCCGGCGCGGCGCTGGTCGCGCTCAAGGCGCACGTGCCCGTTATCCCGTGCTACATCGCTGGCCAGCCGCGGGCGAAATCCATTTTGGGAACGCTGATTTTGCCGGCACATGCGCGCGTATCTATAGGCCAGGCCATCGATCTGTCGAAGTATTTCGGACGCGAGAACGAACGCGAAGTTCTCAATGAACTGACATTACGGTTCTTGAAGGAAATCGCAACCCTTGCCGGCCAACCCGATTTCGAGCCTCGCCTGGCGGGTCGGCGTTGGAAACCGGACGGCGACTAGAGCCATCGTCGGTTACGTGTAGCGTCGTTTCGTCCTGATTTCCTCGGAGAACAGTCGTTAGAACGGTTACCGTTAACTGCGACTCGCAGTACCTCAGTTTTCGATCTGCCGATAAATCGCCGCCGCGCGCGCATCGAGCAACGCCAGTGTTCTGTCGACGTCGGCGGCCGACGCGAAGACGGTCAATACCGGACTCCCTGTGGCAAGGTGAGTGCCGGCGGTCGGTATGTCGGCAATTCGCCACCAGTCGCCATCGCTGCGTTCGTTCATCCATCGTGCGCTGAGTTGTTCGTTTACGACAAAGGCACGGCGGGCGTAAAGAATGCGTTTAGCGAACTGTTGATTCTTGCGTGGAACCAGTTGCGCCAGTTGTTCGCCTCGACACGCGCGCCAGTGCCGCGCGACGAACGAGTCGCAGGTGGCCCATTCCAGTAATTCCATCGATGCCGTGTAACGCGGATTGACTTCGATGCACCAGACTTCTTCATCGCGGCAAACGAAGTCGACACCGAACAGGCCCACCATGTCGCCTGCTGTCGCCAGCACATCGCCAAGTATCGCCAATTTCTCGGCAATTGCCGGCGTCGTCGACCAGGGCCCGACGGATCCGGCATATTGAAACGGGAAGTTTGCTTCTGCATCGTTTCGGAATAGTTGCCGGGTTACACCCAACAGCATGGCTTTCCCGCCTGCGGCCACGTAACTTGCAGAGAGCGAATCGCCTTCGACGAAGCGTTGCCAATATCCGGCGACAACAGGAACGTTTTCGGAGTTTTTCCAACGTTGCACGCCCATGCCTCCGGCCGAGGCCAATGGTTTGACAACCCAGTCGCCGTCGCCACTGGCATCGGCCGGCGACCAAGCCGTTTCTGGAAATCGCAACCCCGCTCGGTCGAGACAATTTGCCAGCCAACGCGGATCCCGCACACGCAAAAGGGCGATGGCTCGGTTACCTAGCAACGGGAATCTTTGGCAAAGCGACTCCACGATCTGTGGCTGGTTCTCTAACGCGCCGGTATACATCCAGGCATCGGGCGCGATGTCGGCCAGGACCTCGCCCAGTTCGTCGGGATCGTGGTCAACACGTTGGGCTGGACAGCATGCGGCCAGGTCGGCATCGGCGAACAAGTCGACCGCGCGTGGGGAAAAGCCTCCGCGCAGCGCTGAGAATGCTGCCGCTCGCACGCTAGCCCCGACGATTGCTAGACGTTGACCCATGAAGGAAACGTGACGGAACGTGGATGCGCATTAGCCCTGGACGACACTAGTTGCCCGCGCGCGAAGCGAAGACGTAATCGACTCGGCGATTCGGTCCGCTTGTTCGTAGCGAACGCACCGCGGCGCGTCGATGATTCTAGCGAAGAACAGCCCGACAATCCGAGAGGAATTCCAGCACTCGCTTCAGTAGAGGAATTGCTGGCACCAATAAATTGTTCCGTTCGGTGCGACATACGCCGCAACGCCAATTCGCGTGTAGGTGCCATTGAGAATGTTGGCGCGATGTCCGGGAGAGTTCATCCAATCCCGGACGGCTTCTGCGGCGGTCGCTTGCCCCATGGCAATGTTTTCGCCCACCATAGCGGACGTATGTTGCAACGTCTGACGTCCGGCCATCCAGCTTCCGTGGTCTCGCGCCGACTCCACCAATTGCAGATCGACTTTGAGCGGAGAGAGGCCGTAGCGAATCCGCTCCTCGTTCGTGCAACGCACGATTTCCATCTCGGTTAGTCGGAGGTAGAACTGCGTATCCTCGTCGGCAGGGGTCGGCAGCGACAGGACCGTGCAGGGAAGCAACAGCGAAACCAGGGCGCAGGGGGACATGGCGAGAACCTCGAAATTCATCCATGGAATTGTTGGCGGGGAACACGACGAAGGCAGGGTTAAAACTGAATCGCGTGTTCGAAGGCGGGAGTTGCCCAAGGCTGTTGAGCCGACTAATGGCCCAACAACGTTTGGCCAACCGGCAACGCAGATTACGAAGGAACCGCAGCGACCTGAAAGCTGGCCGCCTGGGGGCCTGGGTGAATTGCGTTGACAATTAGGGCAGGTGGCTTCTGTTATAAACTTGGGACAACCAGCCGCAACCCCTCGTCTGGGCGATGATCCCAAGCGAGCCCCGCGCGGTGTTTCAATCGTTCGCTAGGTGGTTGATTTTGCGTCGCACTCTGGTATTTTTTTAGTTTCTCCCCTCGGCGGGAGGACGACCCATTCTGCAAGGTGCGACCGGCCGGCAGTTCCCAAAGACTCCGGCCTGCGTCGAGCGTCCGTGTTGTGGATATGCCGCTACGCACCAACGTTTTGATAAGTAATTAGGTATTCAAACGGAGAGAACAACATGTCGATGTTAGTTGGCGAAGCGTTGGCGGGCGATGGAAACGAAATCGCGCATATCGATCTGCTCATTGGCGACAAGGACGGCCCCGTGGGCGTGGCGTTCGCCAATGCCTTGGCGCGCCAAAGCGAGGGACACAGCAATCTGCTGGCCGTGATCACACCCAACCTGGCCGTTAAACCGGCCACGGTCATGGTAACCAAGGTCACGATCAAAGGCGCCAAGCAGGCCGTGCAAATGTTTGGTCCGGCTCAGGCGGCCGTGGCCAAGGCGGTGGCCGATTCGGTAGCCGATGGCATCATTCCGAAGGACGACTGCGAAAAGCTGTGCATTGTTTGCGGCGTCTTCATCCACTGGGAAGCCGAAGACGACAAGAAGATTTACGACTACAACTACGAAGCCACCAAGGCGGCAATCGCCAACGCCATGACCGGCAAACCGACTGCCGATGAAATGGTGGCCGGCCGCGAGCAAGCCCATCCGTTCCGCGGATTCTGATCCGTCGCGGCTTCGACCTGTACAGGAAGTAGCTCTGGGTCCGTCATGCCATGCGCGTGGCGGGCCCTTTTTTTTCGCCCGCCAAGGCTTTTCCTGCGTGTCGGCATCCACCGGACAACTTATAAGTGCTTAGCTGGCACCTGATTGCGGCCTTTTCACAGGTCTATTTGAGAGCGAAGTATAATAGAGCACTGGGCTGCGGCTTGCAGCTCGCCCAAACTAACGCTTCGCGCCACAACTGAAAGCCGTTTCGAAATGAGCGCCATCGATCCCGCTAAGCTTGCCAACGCCGTCGAACTCTATATCCAAAGTTTGATTATTCGCCGTCGCTCGGCGAATTACATCCTGCGAGCGCGAAATTACCTCGATCAACTCAGCGACTTTCTAGGCGCCGAATTCAAGACAGCCAACGTAAGTCATGCCGACCTGCAGCGATTTGTCGACGAAAAGGATATTGCTTACACAACCGCCGGCGGCATTCGGGACTTGCTCAATGCTTGCCTGTCGAACGCTGTGAAAGCAGGCTTGGAAGACGACCTGCGCTGGTTTTCCGAGCGTGCCGCTGAAGCCGCGCCGTGAGCCATTCCTTCATCTGACCACGGCAAAAGTGCCATGGACGCATTCCAGGCATCGGTTCGACCGGCACGATACCGGCGGCCGTTAGCAATCTGGCGCGCTGTTGCTTTGTCGCGACCAGTGCATGGCGAATACGGCGAACATTCGGTCGCCAAGTCGCCAACGCCAAGGGGCTGCGATGCGAGGATGCCCAAATCGCTCGAACATCGTCGGGTCTTTAGCGATACGACTCGCGATGGCGGCTGGATTCAATCCGGTGAAAAAATTCCCCGTGGCCAGCGCCTGTTGCGCTGCTCTCGGTAGATCGCTGCTGGGGATCGTGAGTAATTCGGGACAGGTATCTGAAGATACGAAATCGCTTACCAATACGGACGTGCCCCCTTGGGTCGTCAATTCGGCCAGTAACCGGAGATGCTGATCGCGCGCCTTCAGAACCAAATCATTGACACGCGAATCGTCGCGTCCACAGGCCTCGCTAACAGCGTCGATCAGTTGGGAGAGCAGGCAGAGTGAAACGACACAATCGAACGGCCCTGGCATCGGAAGGGCCGGGGCATCGGCCAAGCTTTGTGCCAGTAAGTCGGCTCGTGTTACCTCGAGACCATCGGCCGCAACCTGTTCGAGCAATTCCCAAACGCCCGTGACTTCGACATCGCCATAGGCATGCAGACGTTCATCTTCGACAGATTGCCGCGCAACTCCGTCGGCTAGCGCCGTCGCGTCGAGATCGACAAGATGGACTTCGTTAAACGCGGCGAGCAGCGACGCTAGATCAATGTCGTTGCAGTTGCCTGCACCGAGAATACACAGTCGGCCACCGGCCGATTTCGCCAACTGCTGCATTACCTGATGGCGATGCTCGGCGTAGCTGAGCCACTGGTCTCGGCAATCCAAGTTGCGGCGTTGCTGCAATTCTCGAAGTCGATTCATAGACCGATGGCGACAGTAAGCGGCAGGGAAATTGTCGTTTTTTCTGCTTCGCGGCACTCGATCTTGCTCGAAATGCCGATAGCTTACTATAGTAAACGTCTGTTTAGTACCCCAGGAGAATCGTGCATGGACGTGGCCCAATTTCTCGACGCCTTGTGCAAACGCCCCGACTATGCCGATCAGCTAGCACACGTCGAGGTGCTACCCGAGCGCGAGGGCGCGTACGCAGAGCCTGCGGAACCTTTGCCGGCGGCCATTCAACGGTTGCTCTCGGCGCGCGAAATCGAGCAGCTCTACTCGCATCAAGTCGCGGCGCTCGAGTCGGCGCGACGCGGCGAAAATGTGGTGGTTGTCTCCGGCACGGCGAGCGGCAAGACCCTTTGCTATCATCTGCCGATTCTCGAAGGAGTGCTCAACAATCCGCAAGCGCGAGCGTTGTACCTCTTCCCAACCAAGGCGCTCGCTCAGGATCAGCACAAGGGGCTGCTCGAACTGCTCGCCGCCGATCCGGATTTGGCCGAGCGAGTCCTGTCGGGGATCTTCGATGGTGATACGCCGACCTCGCAACGCAAACGCATTCGTGCGGAAGCCCAATTGGTGCTTTCGAACCCCGACATGTTGCACGCTTCGATCCTGCCCTATCATCCGAAGTGGGGAAACTTTTTCAGCGAACTGCAGTTCGTCGTTCTCGACGAGGTGCACATGTATCGCGGCATTCTCGGCGCCCATGTCGCCTGCGTGCTGCGGCGTTTGCAGCGCGTCTGTGAACATTACGGCGCCCATCCTGTTTTTCTGGCCGCCAGCGCTACGATCGCCAATCCAGGTGAGTTGACCGCTCGCTTGATCGGGAGTGATGTCACGGTCATCGACAACGACGGCGCGCCG
>JAGQOS010000149.1 GCA_020427265.1 Planctomycetales bacterium | reverse complement strand
GTCCCGATCATCTGGCCGACGCCATCCTGCTAGGCAAGGCCGACGCCGCTCTGGCGGCCAGCATTTTTCATTTCGGAGAATACACGATCGAAGAAACCAAGCGCGTGATGCGCGATCGCGGCATCGCTGTCCGTGGCTTGGAGGAGCCGGTAACTGCATGAGTGACCCATCCAAATCGGCGATGCTGAATATCCAAATGCCGGTCAGCGAAGATGCGTTGGCCGAGGAGTTGCTTAGCGATCACAAAGAGCTCGAGATCGATAAGATATTCCGCGCCTGCGTTAAACTCGAGGCGAGCGATTTGCATCTCAAGGTTGGCAAGCCGCCAATCGTCCGCGTCAACGGCACACTACGACCCATGAATCGTGGGCCCATCGAAGACGAAGAGATGATCCGCCTCTGCTTGCCGCTGCTGAACGATCGCACGCGCCCCATCTTTCAAGCCGAAGGCGGTGCAGACTTCGCGCATACGGTCGAAGTTGACGGAACCGTTTGGCGATTCCGTGTAAATTTACTCAAGCAACTTGGTCACGTGGGTATGGTCGCCCGACGCGTGAACGCCTTCATTCCCGATTTCGCCAAACTCAACTTGCCAGCCGTCATGGAAGAGCTTTGCAAGTTCGATCAAGGAATGGTGCTGCTCGCCGGTGTAACCGGCTCGGGAAAGAGTACGACCATTGGTTCGATGCTCAATTGGATCAACCATAATTACCGCAAGCACATTCTGACGCTTGAAGATCCCATCGAATTCGTCTACACCGAAGACAAGTGCCTGATCAACCAGCGCGAAATCGGACTCGACGTCGAGAACTTCGAAATTGGGATGAAGCACGCCGTGCGCGAGGATCCCGACATCATCCTGCTCGGCGAAATGCGAGACCAGGAGACCTTTATGACGGCGATTCACGCTGCCGAAACGGGCCACTTGGTGTTCGGCACGATCCATGCCGCCAGCGCTGCCTCGACAATCGGCCGTATTTTGGACCTTTTCCCCCGGGAAATGCATGCCTCGCTTCGCAGCGCCATCGCGTTTAATATGAAGGGGATCGTCGCCCAAAAGCTGCTCAAATCGATCAAGCCCGGTGTGGGCCGCGTGCCGACGGTCGAGATTATGACGTTCAACTCCACGGTTCAAAAATTGATTCTCGAAGAAGAGGACGAAAAGCTCTCCGACGTGATCCGCATGTGCGCGATTGACGGCATGCAGGATTTCACGATGAGCTTAAAGCAGCTTGTCGATGATGAATTGATCGATCGCGAGGTCGCCTTGGAAGTCGCCCCGAATAAGGAGGCGCTAAAAATGGCGCTCAAGGGTATCGACGTTAAAGCACCTGGAATTCTTTGATACCAAAGGCCCGCGTCTCGATGCTCCCAACTCGCCACTCCGACTCGCATTGCTCGCAACGCCGCGGGCTGTTCGCGGCAATCCTATTGGCGCTGTTGATCAGCGTTTTCTTGCCGTGTTGCTTGCACGCGGCCGACTGGCCCTCGTTCGAACTGCATCCGCAAGGCCCCGACTCGCATAAGATCATCCGCGGCCCGGGCGGATATTTTAGCATTGGCAAGATCGCGTTTGTCTGGATCTTGATGCTTCTCTGGATTCGCACGTCGGATTGGGCCAGCCGCGACTGCGTCATTTTGAAACAGAATTACTTGATGTGGAACAGCATCCTCGTCGGCGTGTTTGCCGGCGCATTTCTGTTGCTGTTCCTCATCCCTTCGTTTGTCGCCGTTTCGCTTTTGTTGTTTCTCGCCTACGTTGGGCCACTCGCGGCCTACATCACAATTCGCAACACGAAATGGGTCGAGCCGCATGAGCGCGTGCTTACCAAAGATCACATTCGGCACCTGATCGCCACGCGCGGCAAGGGCGTCGGGGTGAAAGTTGCTGCCGAAAAGCAGGCCGACTATGAAAAAGGGGCGCCCGTCGATTTAGAAGCTCGTGGCGGAGCGACCGACCGCGACAACGACGCCAACCTGATTCTCGCCCGCCAATCGCCCGGTTTTGTCGACTTGAAGAACATGGTTGCCGACGTAATCAACCGCGGCGGTGATGCAGCCATACTCGATTATTCCGCCGAAACGGTAGCCGTACGCTATCAAATCGACGGCGTGCCACACCTGGTCGAACCTCGCGAACGAGAATCGGGCGACACGATGTTGGCCGTTGCCAAGAAGCTCGCAGCGCTCGATCCCGCCGAACGCCGCAAGAAGCAAGCCGGCGCCTTCGGCGCGAAGTACAACAGAATTAAGTACGAAGCCCAAATCGTCAGCCAGGGAACACAAACCGGTGAACGAGTCATCTTGAAACTGAATGCCGGATCGACCGGTTTTCACACGTTTGAAGAGCTGGGCATGCGCGAGAAGGTGGCCGAGCAGGTCAAGCAGATCTTGGGCGCCGATACCGGCTTCATCCTGTTTTCAAGCATGCCGGCTGGAGGGCTGACTTCGACGATCGATGTCGCTCTCGAAGAGACCGATCGCCTGATGCGCAATTTCGTTGCGGTCGAAGATGCGGCAAGGCCGGAAAAAGAAGTCGAGAATGTCGAAGTGACCTTCTATAACGCGGCCGGCGGGGAGACGCCCGACGCCCTACTTCCCGGCATTATTCGCAAATATCCCGACGTTTTTGTCGTACGCGATTTGGTGAACGTCGAAACAGTCAAGATCCTGTGCAATCAGGTAACCGACGAAAAGCGGTTGGTCATCGCCGGCATTCGCGCCAAAGAAGCACCCGAGGCGCTCCTGCGCGTGCTGTTGATGAAGATTCCCGCCAAGGTTTTTGCACCTGCAGCTACGCTGGTCGTCAATGTGCGACTGGTCCGTAAACTGTGTCCCGATTGCAAAGTCGGTTATCAGCCGACGCCCGAATTGCTGCAAAAACTCGGGCTACCCCAGGGTCGCATCCAAGCGCTCTATCGCGATCCCAAACCGGAAGAGCGCGAAGGCGAAAAAACTTGCTCAACCTGCCAAGGCATCGGGTACCGCGGTCGACTCGGAATCTTCGAGGTGCTGCCGGTCAACGACAAAGTCCGCGAGGTGCTCATCAAGCAACCAAAAATTGAGCTGCTGCGCAAGGCGGCTAAATTGGCCGGCATGCGCACGCTGCAAGAAGAAGGCATCTTGCAGGTCGCCAAAGGTGAGACTTCACTACCCGAATTGATGCGCGTGTTGAAGTTGTAGGAAAACCCAGACGCTGCCGACCGAAAGAAGTAGCCGCAACAAGATCGCTGTCATGACGTCGGAAGTCAGCACGAACGAACCGTCGAAATTCGATAATCCAATATGTTGACACTGCTTTTACTCGTCGTTTTTTTCGCCAGCGTAGCAATGCTGGTGCGCGAAGGCATTTGGAGCAACGTCATCACGCTGTTCAATGTGCTCTTGGCCGGGCTGCTGGCGATCAACTTCTTCGAACCGTTCGCTGATTGGATCGAGGCCAAGCAGCCCACGTTTACCTATCTTTGGGACTTTCTATCGATCTGGGCGATTTTCTGCTTGAGCATGATCATTCTCCGCGTGGCGAGCGACAAAATTTCGACGACGCGCGTGCGATTCAAAGGCCCCATCGATCTAGCTGGCGGCGCAATTCTTGCCATCTGGGTTGCTTGGCTGATGGTCGGCTTTTCTACACTCACGCTCCACTTGGCGCCACTTTCGGCCAATTTCATGGGATTTTACGAAGAGCCCACTTCCGGCTCATTTCTAGGTATGGCGCCCGACCGGCAATGGCTCGGGCTCGCGCAGTCGTTGTCGCTCGGTTCGTTGGCGACGTCCGCACCCAAGGACTTGCCGGCAGACCAGCGCGATTCGGAACTTAGCGACTTGAACGTGTTTGACCCGCATGCGGAGTACATCTTCAAGTATCACGAGCGACGGGCAATTTTTGAACGGCAGCCGGAAATGCGCGTCCGGAGAAATTAGGCGATAATTCATGTCTTCGCTGGAGCCGGCATCTCAAGCAATGCACGTTGCACCCGAGGAAACTCTGGCGGAATACAAGACGCTCAGCGTGCCTGCAGTCATCGCGCTGATCCTGGGGCTCCTCTCCCCGATCGCCTGGATCGGTCCGGTTTTGTGGATTGTTCCTGGAGCGGGCATCGCGTTGGCCGTGCTCGCCTTGCGCAGCATCGCACGCCGGCCGGCCAGCTTGACGGGGCGAAAGACCGCGATTGTCGGGCTGGCGCTTTCGTTGCTTTTCGGTTCCGCAACGCTGAGCCGCGCCGCGAGCCGTACCTGGTGGTTGCGAAGCGAGGCTCGGCAGGTTGCCGCCCAGTGGATCGATCTTTTGGCCACCGACCAACCCGCCCGCGCACATCGCTGGACGTTACCGCCTGAGAAACGGCCTGTCGACGATGATTCGTTGTGGACGTTTTATCAAACAACAGCCGATGCTCAGGAGTCTCTCAGAGAATTCGTCGCGCAACGCCCCATTCGCTATTTGCTCGCGCACGGCGATCAGGTTCAGGTGCGTTTCTGGATGGCCGAAGACCCGGGACCAGCACATGATGGCGCCGATCTCGTGCGTCTGTACTATGCTGTGACAGATGAACGCGCCGAAGGGAAGCAATCCTTCTTTCTTCGCTTGGTGATGCGCCGAGAGGTTGGCGTGGCCGATCCGGGCGCGTGGACCATGAGCGAGGTGCGCGGCGGTGTAAACCCTTTCGAGAGTGACAGTAGTCAATAGTCAAACCCGCAGGAGGTGGCTTGGCGATGCGCGATTCGTTAATTACCGACGCGCGCACCATCGCGCATTTGAGCCAATACTGGACGGAGTTGCGCCGCACAGCAATCGAGCTGGCCGAACGCATTCCCATCGCCGAGCGAAAGTACTTCCTACCCGACGAGGAAGATCGGGTGCGGCGCTTGCAGATTTCCTACTGGCAATCTCGGGCGGCTCTGTTGGAGTTGATTGAAGGCCTGCGCCACGACGACTCCTTGAGCGAGGAGGAATATCCGGCGGCCTTCCTGGTGGCGTTCGCCGCCGCGCTGCTGCTGGTCGATGCAGCCCGCTTCTTGCGCGAACAGTTTCACACGCTCGCACCGGTGCGGCGCAAGCTCGACGAACCGGCGTTGGAATTCGGCATCCCCCCTTTGATGTACGACACGGTACAGAAGTCGCTCACCAGCCCGCGACACGCCTGGCATCTCTATCACGCCCATCGTTACTACGAAGAGCAACGCAGCGAATTCGCCGCACTCGCCTCAGTTGTGCCGTTCGATCAGCCAGCTCGTATCGTCGAAGAACTTGCATACCGGCTCGACATTCCATTGGCGACCTACGCCGCCGCTCGCCTGCGGGTCCGGGGTGGTCGCGCGGCGCGGCGCGTCCGGACCAATCTGTTCGGACGCGCACTCTACGGGATACAGAAGCTTGGCGGCATCTTGGCGGCCGACGTGTACGTACGTCGTGGCCATCGCCCCGCCCTGCCCGCGCATCTGCACAGAACGCTGGGCGAGGCGCTGCAGCCTGGCGACATCTTTATCGTGCGCAAGGAGCACGCGCTCACGAACTACTTCCTTCCCGGGTACTGGCCGCATGCGGCACTCTACTTGGGCAGCGGACAATTGATCACTGAATTGGGCATCGCCGAGCATGAAAATGTTCATCCCCGTTGGAAGTTGCTCGACTCGGCAGACGGCAATGAGCCGCGACGAGTCCTCGAAGCACAGAAGGACGGAGTGCATATTCGCTCGATCGCATCACCGCTGGCGAGTGATTCGATCGTCGTGCTAAGGCCTCAGCTTGAACGCGAGGCGTTAGGAACGGCCCTCGCCCGAGGACTGGCTCACGAGGGCAAACCCTACGACTTCGATTTCGATTTCGAACGCTCCGACCGCCTGGTTTGCACCGAAGTGATCTATCGCACCTACGACGGCATGGGCGATATCCAAATGCGGCTGACGCGCCGAGCCGGCCGATTCACGCTCGCCGCTGGCGATCTGATTCGCCTGGCGCTAGCCGACGAAGGCTTCTCGCCCTTGCTGGTCTATTCCCCGGCCGATTCGCCAGACATCCTCGTCAACGAGGCAGCGCGCCACGTGCTGCGTCAACGAGAAGGCGCGATCCCATCGGCCTAGATTTAGATCGCATCCAACGAAAGTGTACTGTCGTTTCGTCGGGAAATACTCGCAACAACGTCGCCGCAGTTAAGTTCGACTCGAACTAACTACGGCTCTTCATTGAGATAGACGCCGTTGAGAACCGGCGGATCGCCCTCGTTGTAAACGACACACACGTAGTACGATTGCAGTGCGCCTCGCCAGGTGTATTTTTCCACAAGCCTGCCATTCGATTTGCTTATCGGACCATCGGGATCGCGTCCGAGAATGAGCTTAACATCGTCGGGCGACTTGCGTTCCGTTTCGCGCGAAACCGCGTCGATCTTGTCGTTGGCGTCAACCGCCGCTTGACGCGCTCCTCGATCGCGCAAGAATGCGACAATGCCAATCGCCAAAAGGGGCAAAAGAACGAAGAGCAAATAAGGTGGTTTCTTTTTATCCGTGGCCATCGGTAAGGCAAAACTCCAAAGATTACGAAGAAGAGAGGTGCGACAATCGTTTCGTCGATTAGCTGAACGCCTTGAGAACCGACTGGCGAATCTTTTCCAGTCCGGTGCGCGCCACTTGTGCCGGGTCTTGGCGCCAGTAGTCTTTGTTAAACAGTTCGAGCGACAAATAACCGCGATACCCGGTCGCACGGAGCGTGTGGTAAATGTCGGTCAGCGGGGCGACGCCATCACCGGGATAAACCCGGTCGCTATCCTTTTGTTGCTCGCGCGGAATGTCGCCGGGATAGTCGTTGATATGCAAATTGACCATCGCCGCGCCGTCGATCAGCTTCCAGCCTTCAAACGAGCTGCCGCCGCGGAACATGTGATAGACGTCGGTCAATAGGCAGGCTTTGGGGTGACCGCTCTCGGCGGCGATGTACGCCGCTTCGCTCAACCGCGACAGCGACCTGGCCGGGCCCCAAAACTCCACTTGTGGAATCACGCCGATTTCTTCGCCAACTTCCAACAACTTGCGATAGCGCTCACCCGCGGCGCGCAAATCGAGTCCTTCCTGTGCATGGGCGCCGGCCGGTGGTGCGGCAATATGCGTGCCGCCAATACGAAGCACCAGGTCCATGTCGTGCTTGGCTTGTTCGAGACCTTTCGCCCGCTGCTCGTCGTCATCTACGATCCACTGGGCAAACCCGATCGCGCTGACAACCTTCAACCCCAGGTCTGCGATTTGCTTCCTCAAATCGTCGAGCGATCCACCCGACTTTTGAAAGGCGTCGATTTCGCCGATCCAGGGTTCGATTCCGTGATAGCCGGCTTTGGCCGTAATCTCGACAATCTCGGGAAGGGGCAGCTTCGCCTCGCGAATCGTGCTGGTATTGAGCGCGTAGCCGAATGGTTCGGCGGAACTGGTCGACTCGGCGGCCGTGGCGGGTTGCGTCATAACATTTCCGGCGAGCATTGCCGCACCACAGGCCAAACCGGCCGATTTCCCACTTTGCTGTAGCATCTCGCGGCGCGACACAGGGGCGGACATAAGTTCAGTTACCTCAAGTGTTGAGTTCTTTGCATGCAAAGTCTTACGCATTGGGCGAACGGATCACGACCGCCATCGCTTGACCACTCGTAGTTTGATTCATCACAACAGCGCTGGAACCGGCGGCCGTGGGCTCTTTGGCATGAACGACATTCACGGGACACTCCGGATCAGGAGTTTCGTAGTTTAGCGTCCTCGGAACCTCGCCGGCATCAAGCGCCAGGATACACGAAATCAGTTCAACGGCGCCCGCAGCTGCGCCGAGGTTGCCAAAATAGCTCTTCAAGGCCGTTGTCGGTTTGTCGTTCAACTCAGCCCGAATGGCTTGGGCTTCGATGGCGTCGTGCTCGCGCGTGCTCAAACCATTGGCGCTCACGAAACCGAGCTCGGCGGGCAAAACGCCAGCATTGCGAAGCGAAGCGGCTAATGACTGCCGAATCGCCGTCGCCCGATTGCTCCCCACGCCGAATTGTTCCGCATAGCTGCCAATGCGCGCCAGGATCCTTGCGCCTCGGCGGACGGCGCGAGATTCGGGTTCCAGGATCAGCGCGCCGGCGCCTTCGCCGTAAACCATGCCGTCGCGATTCAACTCGAATGGCCGACAAGCGCCCGCCGGGTCGTCGTTGCGCTGCGAAAGCCAGCGACTCGTGCGCACGACGAGCGGCATGGGATGGATGCGCGAACTTCCGCCGCCGACAATCATCACGTCGGCCGCGCCTCGCTCCAGCACGCGAACCGATTCGGCCAGCGCGGCCAAGCTCGACGCTTCACCCAACGTGATCGAATTGCTCGGCCCGCGGGCATCGTGTGCGATGCCAATGTGGCAGGCCGGCATGTTGGGCAAGTATTTGAGCATCCAGAGCGGATTGAGTTCCCCCATCACGCGCTCGCCCCAGAGCGATTCCTGAAACTCGCCGTTCTCGTAACAGGCGCGATAGGCCGGTTCAAGCTCTTCCAAATCGCAATACATCATGTCGGCGCCAAAAATAACGCCCAGGCGCTCCGGATCGACAGCGCCGGGCGAAATACCGGCGTCCTCACTGGCCATTTGCGCTGCCGCGAACGCGAGCTGAATGTCGCGCGACATCACCTTCAAGCTCTTGCGCGGCCGGACATAGGCCTTGGGGTCGAAGTCGCGCACTTCGCCGCCAAAACGGATGGGCAAGTTCTTGGCCTCGAAGCCTTCGAGCGAACGAACGCCGCTACGCCCTGCGCGGAATGATTCCCAGACCGCTTCACGGCTATTTCCGAGCGGACTGACGACACCCAGTCCAGTGATCACAACCTGTTCGGCAGACGCCAAATTTCATCCTTTCGAGTCGAACCTTGCCCCAGGCCGAGCAACAAGACCGTGTGCGAATCGTGTCGCTAAGCAATCTGGCCGCGAACAGCGAGCCAAAATCCACGATTTGAAAGCGTGATCTCAGAGACGCTAACCGGGCGGGACGAATAGGCTTCATTGTAGCCAGCGCCGGGTGGGTGAGAAAGGTTCAGAAGTCGAGATCGTAGATCCGATAGGCCTTGGATCGCCGCGTCCCCCCCTTTTCGAGGCTTTTGCGCGACAGGTTGTTCGACTCGAGCACCCAGGAAAATTCGGCGTGTTCGAGCCCCCATTCAAGCACTTTCGGAATTAGCCCGGCAAGCAGCACCAGGCCGATTCCCCATTTCTGATACTCGGGTACCACGTTCGTGCTGATCATGCGGAAGCGCTTGATGTCTTGGCGGCGTCGCAGCAGTTTGAGAAAACCGAACGGGAAGAGTTTGCCGTCGATCTGCTTGATGCGGGTATTGTAGTCGAGCAGTCCGAAGACCGCGCCGATCGGCTTGCCATCCACTTCGGCCATCAATGCAAGCTCGGGTTCGATCAGGTAGCGCATCGTGCCGGCCTGCTCGTCGATCTCGGCGTCGGAAAGAGGAACGAAGCCCCATGTACCGGCAAGCGAGCGATTGTAGATGTCGAGAAACGTACGCACGTCGCGATTGAAATGCTTGCGGCTGATCGGCCGGATGTCGACGTTGAACTCCTCTTTCGCCTTCTGTGTAATGAACACCAGTTTTTCGTCGAGCGTATCGAGTTGGCTCACGTGGCCGTAGTACGCATAGAGATCCTGCGACTTCTGAAAACCGTAACTCTCGACCAACCGCTGATAGAACGGCGGGTTATAGGTCATCATGAAGAATGGAGGATCGTCAAAGCCTTCGATCAGCAGGCCGCATTCGTAATTGAGCGACGGGTTCGTCGGCCCGCGCATGGCGGTCATGCCTTGCTCAACGTGCCATTGCTTCGCGGCGTCGAACAAGCCGTGGGCTACCTGCTCATCGTCGATCGATTCAAAAAAGCCGAAGAATCCGCGCTCCTCGTCATAGCGGCGGTTATGCCCCTGGTTCACCAGCGCCCC
>JAGQOS010000148.1 GCA_020427265.1 Planctomycetales bacterium | reverse complement strand
GATGTTAATGCGGCGAAAAAATCGCGCGGGGGGTCGGCTCCTTCGGCTGCGCGGCGCACCTCGTCGAGCGGGCGCGCACGCTGAGCGATAGCGATCTCTTCGCGTTTCGTGGCGACGATTTTGTCGAGAATTGTGGACAAGGGGCTAGCGTCTAGGGCCGAGAGTTGCAGCGCCGCAATTCGGAACTCTTAATTCCGAATTCCTAGTGTCGGAAATGGCGGCGCTGCGTGAAGATCATGGGCAGGCCGTGCTGGTTGCAAGCGGCGATCACTTCTTCGTCCCGCTTCGAACCGCCGGGTTGAATGATGGCGGCAATACCGGCCTTGGCGGCCTCGTGAATCGAGTCGTCGAACGGGAAGAAGGCATCGGACGCGAGCACGGCGCCTTGGGTGCGCTCGCCGGCTTTGCGGATCGAAATCTCGACGGAGTCGACGCGGCTCATTTGCCCCGCGCCCGCGCCAACGAGCGAACAATCTTTGCACAACACGATTGCGTTCGATTTCACGAAGCGGCAGATGGCCCAGGCAAAACGCAACTCGGCCAGCAGATCGTCGGCCACCTGGGCTTCGGTCACCGTGCGCCATTGGCTTTCGTCGTCGGCCAGTGTATCGGGTTGTTGCAAGAGCAAGCCGCCGTCGATCTGGCGGAATTCGTAGGGGTCGGCCGACTGAGGGAATTCTCCCAGTCGTAGCAACCTGACATTGGTCTTCCATTTCGGTTTGGTCTTAAGCAGTTCGAGCGCCGCCGGCTCGTAATCGGACGCGATGATGGCTTCGACAAACCGGCCCGGTTCGGCCAGGACTTCGGCCGTGGCAAGGTCGACCGTTTGATTGAACCCAAGCACGGAGCCGAACGCGCTGACCGGGTCGCCATCGAACGCGCGGCGCGTGGCCAGGGCGAGCGAATCGGCCGACGCCGCGCCGCATGGATTATTGTGCTTGAGCACGGCGGCCGCCGCGCCCGGCAGGCCGCGAGCAATCTTGTAGGCGCTGTCGAGATCGAGCAGGTTGTTATACGAAAGCTCTTTGCCGTTGAGCTTCTCGGCGTTGACCAGGCGGTTGCTCGCCGCCTGGGGCGAGGCGTAGAGCGCGGCCTGTTGATGCGGGTTTTCGCCATAGCGCAGCACCTCGGCCAGGCGAAACGTGGGGCTGATCGCCGCGGGAAAATCGCTGTCGCTCTTAAGCCCGGCAAAGTAGTTGGCAATCGCGCGGTCGTAGGTGGCCGTTCGTTCGAAGGCCGCACCGGCCAGCTCGCGCCGCAACTCGAGCGACGTAGCGCCGCCCGATTGCTGCATTTCTTCGATAACCCGGCCGTACTGCGCGGCGTCGGTCACGATGGTTACGAATTCATGGTTCTTGGCTGCAGCGCGGACCATCGTCGGCCCGCCGATGTCGATCTGTTCCACAGCCTCGTCGAAGGTAACGCCTTCGCGGGTGACAGTTGCTTCGAAGGGGTAAAGGTTGACGACCACCAATTCAATGCCGACGATGCCGTGCTCGCCGACGGCCGCCATGTCGTCCTCCCGATCGCGCCGGCAAAGAATGCCGCCGTGAACCTTCGGGTGCAGCGTTTTGAGCCGTCCGTCCATCATCTCTGGAAACTTCGTGTACTCAGAGATCTCAATGACCGGAATCCCGGCCTCTTGCAGGTGGCGAAACGTTCCGCCGGTGCTGAAGATTTCAACCTGCGCGTCGGCCAGTGCGCGGGCGAATTCAGCGAGACCCGACTTGTCGCTTACGCTGATCAAAGCGCGTTCAATTTTGGGGGAAGACATCGCGCGGAACCACTTTCCGTTACGAAGGAGGGCCAATGGGTGAAACGCTGCACGATAGCACGATCGGCGCGAGTCATCAACCGTCGCCCAGCGCGGCGAAAACGGCGTCGAGCGGCGATTCTTCGGCCTCGTTTCTCGCTTCTTGGGCGAAGCTGCGAATCGTGGCAAGTTCGCCACCCGCATCCCTGGCTCGCTCTTCGTCAGCGAACCTTTTCTCGGTCAAAAAGAGATTGTCGACCGTGTCGGCCAATGTGCCTTCGCTCCCGGGCCAAGGGGCCGCGTTGGGCGGTGGCTGATCGTCTTCATCGCGTGGTTCCGCATGATTTGCCGTGAAGCCGAGCATGAAATTGAGCGGGACCGGGGCCGGCGGCGCTGCTGCGGGCGCTGTTTCGGCGCCGAGTTGGTCCGCCAGCGATACGCTTGGCGGCGGCTCCGGCGGCGCGGCGCCGGGGATCGGTGGAATTTCCTCCTGCTCTTCGCCGACGGCGCGGCGCGCCACGAACGAAGCGTCGAGCGCTGAGAGCCGGCCGTTGCCCGATGCGTCGGCGAGAATGACAGGATCGAGTCGCGCAAAGGCGTCGAAACCCGTATCGTGGCCGACGATCACGCGAGCAATCAGCGCGGCATCGAGGCCGCTGTAGTCGTCGCTATCCGTGGCGTCGCCAAGATAGGCGATCTTCTGCACAGCCGAGTCGCCGGCAACATTGATGGCGCCGTCGTTGGCGATCACCGAATCAATTCGCAGCACCTGCTCGGCGTTGTGCGGAGCGTTGAACCCCGTAACTGCCGAAAGACTGGCGATTGTGGCCGGCCCAGAGGGGAGCGGCGTATCGCCTTGGGCGACGATGCGCGCGACACCCGACGTGACAAGCCGCGGCGGATCGACCGTCCAGTCGGCCGGGAGCCCGGCCGGCTTGCTCGAGGAGAACAGCAGCAACAGGCTGGGATCGTAATGGAATAGGAATTCGATTTTTGTGAGTCCTACGCCGTTGCTGATCGAAACCGGCAGACCCTGGTGATTGATGTCGACGAGCTGCCGAGGGCCGCGGGCGAAGTCGGTCAGGGTCAGCCAGCGGTCGGTCGCATCTTCGATCGAAAATTCGAACTGGTAGTCGCCGCCCGCCGAGCCGTTGCGATCGCCATCGAGCAGTGCGCCGTCGGCGCCAATCAATCCATCCGACTTGCTACGCACGAGCAACGTGTAATCGTCGGGCGCCAAAGGCGCTCCGGTGCGCACGAATTCCAACGTGCGCTTCGCGCTATGCCAAATCAACGATCCCGTTACTTGGCCGACCTGAGCGCCAACAAGTTCGATGTCGGGAAGGTCGGGCGTAGGATCGATGCCGTCGTAAAGGTTGAGCTTCGCCAAATCAGGATCGCGCAGTAGACGTAGCGAAACGCCGGTTGGCAGAACGTCGGCCGTAAAGATCTGAAACGTCGAGACCAGATCGACGAATGTGCCAGGCGACGGCTCGGCCGCATACCAACTCGCCGCATCGTCGCCCCAACGCTCTGGCCCCAGTCGAGTGAGTGACAGGCCGCCGCCCGCGGCTTCCAAGGGCCAGGGTTCAGCGATGTTGTAGGTCACCTGATCTTCGAGCAGGCGAGGGTAGAAGTCAGGCTCTTCGGCCGGCGGATCGTCGGGTCGCTGCAATTGCACGCGTTCGCCCAGATCGTTGAGTCGACCCGAGAATCCGCCCACCAGGTCGACCGAGGCATCGATTCCGTAGAACGTACGAAAGTTGCTAAGGCGAGCGGCGTTTTCCGGCAACGTCGGATCGAACGATACCGCGACCAGCACGCCGGCCGGCGCAAGCATTTGACCCGCGGGGAAATCGATATCCACACCGCGGCGCAAGCGCCACTCGGTCAGATCGATAGGATCAGTCGTCGGATTGTAGATTTCGACGAACTCGAGATCGTCGGGTTCGATCCCGCCCGGTCCGTCGGGGTCGGCCGGTTGATACATCACTTCGGTAATCAGCGCGGGGCCCACGCGCGGCGCGCTGTTCTCTGCGCCCAGGGTTACTTCCACAAGTGGAACAAGCTCGTTGCCCGAGCCGGGAACGCGCCCGATCGACTCGCCATTGGCCGTCGCGCCAAACTCGACTTGGGCGGCGAAGAACGTGAATCGATCTTGCGCATCCGTGGAAAGCAGGAAAAGTTCGTCGCCATGGGCGCTGCTCAACGCAAAGTCGTTCGGGTCGATGCCGAGGGATTGATTGAAATCGTCTTCGTCGAAAACGACAAAGCCTCCGGGCGGCAGCACCACGTCGTCGGGAATATGGAACTTGCGATAGTTGCCGTTTGAATCGCTCAGATACCAACCGCCGAGCGACACGCTGGCTAAACCAGTGTTGAGCAGCTCGATGGAGTCGACCTGGGGCAGATCGGTATGCGCCAACACCTCGTTGACGACAATGCTGAACGGCGCCGCCTGGGGCGCACGTCCGGGAGAACCGCCGAATTCGACGCTATCGGCCCACGTCTCCGGCGCGTTGAGATCACCTTGCGGGTCGATACGTTCGAGCGTGCTGCCATGGCCGTCGGCGCGCGGGGGCCAGTCGCTATTCGAGTCGTATTGAAATTCGTCGATGACCGTGCCGAGCACATCTTCGAGCCGCAAGTTTTCGCCGCCGTTGCTCAGACCACCTGTAGCGAACTGCCCGGCAATTACCGGATCGGTACCGTAGCGCGCTCGAAACGCGGCCGGATCGCGCACGATCACGGCATAGTCGCCGGCCGCGAGATTGAACGAGGAGAAACGGAACTCAAATCCGTCGGTGAATTGCGAGCCGATCAGATTGACTGGGCCGCTGCCGGTGTTTTGGATCTCGACGTATTCAAAGCTTTCGGCTGTCCAGGCGGCGTTGATCGACAGTTCTTCGGATGTCGGTTCATGGGGGTTATAGTTGACCTCCGTCATTGTAACCGGCGGTGGCGACTGTGTTGAAAAGGCATTGACCGACGGCGGACTCCAGGGCTCGTTGCCGGGTGTGAACGAGGGGATCGACGAATTGTAATCTTCGTCGTAAGCGCGCGCCGTGATAAACGTATTCTCGCTGACAATGATCCCGCCGTTGTAGCGAACGGCCGCGGGCGAAATCTCGCCGCCGGGCAGGCGGGGATCCGATCCGTCGGTCGTGTAGTAGATTTCGGCGCCAGCGGGCGCGGTTAGCGTAATGATCGACGAAGGCGGAATGATGCCGCCGGCCTGATCGAACTGCGGCGCGTTGACGTAGACGCTGTCGAGCCAGGCCACGCGTTCGGCGATCCAGGCCTTCATATGTTCGACTTCGCCGCGCCAAGTGCCATCGAGTTGTCCGCTGTTATATACGTCGGAAGTGCGCGGCGGCGTTTGCGTCCAACGAGCAAAGTGCCGATCCGAGGCTTCGGTGACCTGAGCGGCCATCTGTTCCACAACGGCGAAGAGATTCTCGTTGCTCAGTTGATGTTGGCGCAGATCAGCCCAGCGATCGATGTACGTCTGGCGGTAGTCGACGTCGTTGAACAAATCGCCCCACCAGACAGGTCCCGAACTGTACCAGGCGAGCGGATTGTTGTCGCGTCCGTCGATAGCCGATTCGAGCGACCGATCGAAATCCCACGCCGGGCCCGCAACCACTTTGCCGCTGCGCGGTTTGTAGTAATAGGCTGAAAGTCGAAAGGCGTCGACGTTGTACGCCAATTCGTTGATCAAGAAGTGATCGATAAACGACTGCACATCGATCCACTCGCTGTAGTGCAAGCCGAGTGTCGGGTGATGGAAATCCGAAGCCGCCACAGCGTCGGCGAATTGTTTCATGTATTCCGCGATGTACGAACCGCCGGGATAGGTGGCTTGCGCCGGGTTGGCTTCGATTTCCGTTTCCTTGGGCTCAACATAAGCGAGCCCCTGCCCGTTGACGTTGAAGCCGCCGTCGCCCGGATCGAGCCGGTCGACTTTGAAAATGTAGCCGCCGCTCAACTCTTCATCGCTCGTGTATTGAGGCGAGATCTTCTCGACGTCGACGCGATCCGATCCCAGCTTGATCTTCTCCATCAACATATACACGCCCACGTAGTCGTTCGTGGCCAATTCCTTGTCGTTGTCGGGAACGGCCGTATCGCGCTGGTTGAGAAACACTTCGACGTAACGCGTGCGAACCGCGTATTGCCCAATCTGATTACTCAACTCATAGATGAGCGTGTTATGCATCAACGAGCGATCAAAACTGGCGGGCGCCTGCAGAATCCAATCCGAATCGCTGGGCATGCCCAGCAGCGAGACATTGCGGTCGTCGTCTTGGTCGTCCTTCCACAGTTCCAGGGCGTATTGCTTCTGCGGGAAACCCGAGGAACTCGAACCGCGAATCTTGAGCGTCGAGCGACTTTCCAACGTGGCCGCATCGGTTAACCGCGTGCGCCCATCGGCGGCCGGTTCGTAGAGCGACATCGAAGTAAAGACGGCCGTCGAAGTATTGGGTGTGGTGGAAAAGGAATCGAGCACAATTACCGGTAGGTCCGATGAAAACTCGATGAGATCGCTATTGAGCAGCACGTAATTTTCCGTGCGCGTTTCACTCGTGACCAGATCGGGATGAAACACGGCAGCGCGCACGCGTGTTGATTGCGTGACAGAAATCGACACGTCGTAGATCGGTGAGCTTTCGTTGGGCAGCGTGCCGTCGAGTGTGTACCGAATTGTTGCGCCGTCGACCTCGGTGGAGAGCGTTAGGTCCAGCGAGTTCTGAAACGTGCCGCCGGCATGCGAGAATTCAGGCGTCGGCGCCACCCCGAGCCTTGGTGTGAAGTTGATATCACCGGGCGTGGGAACGCCGAAGTAGAGCAAATCGCCTACGGCCACGCCGGCCGGCGCGGTTTCAATTTCTTCGACCTGTCCATACGAAACGTCTTCGAACTGCGGCGGGTATTCGGGTGCTGTTTCCCAAGCCACAGTTAGACCGTCGGGTTCGACGAGCGCCAAGTACTCGCCGTTGCTGGCAAGCTGGAAATTGGCATGCATTTCGCCGTTCGGGGCGAGCTTGTCTTTGCCCGATGCGAAAACGACGACACGCTGTTGAGCATTCAGAGGAAAGGGGATCGAAACGGTCCACTTGGTCAGATTCGACGCGTCGTCTGTCAAATGCCAGCCAAAGAGTTCGACCGCTTCATCGCCGTTGTTGAGCAGTTCGATCCAGTCCGACGTGTCGTTGTCGTAGTCGCGGATTCCGGTGTCGTTGGCGGCCAGAAACTCGCTGACGACGAGATTGCCCGCCAGCACGGTGCGCGGTTCGAGGGGCTCAAGTCTAAGACGCCGAGAACGAGAGCGTTCGAGTTGGCGACGCCGGCCGCGCACCATGAAAGTCGACCTAATTTCACTAGCAAAAGGGGCTGATAAGCCGCTTCACTCGCTACAGGCGTCAGCCGACTTGGAGCGAAAGGCAGCGGTTGCGCAACGGTGTAGCCCTCGATTTTAACAGAATCCCTGGGGCAAGTCGCGGATAACGACAAAATTGCCGAGGTTTTGTGCTGGCGGTAAATGATTTCCCCACAAAGATTTATGGGACAGCCACGCTTCGATTCCCCAGGCACCCCCTGGGATGTTGTTCATCAATTCTTCATACTTCATTCAATCGACGTTCATGAAATGCACTTAGAATCCTCGCACATCGTTTGCAATTTCTTAGCTTTTGCTCAAAGGACGCCAACTGTGAATGCTCGTTTTTTCAAGCTCCCCGTGATTCTGGTTGCGTTACTTAGCTGCGGATTTGTTGTCGGATGTGGCAAGGGTGATCAGGGCATCAATGTGGAAGGTTCCGACACGATGGTCAACGTGGCCCAGGCCTGGGCCGAGGAGTATCGCAAGGAGCGGCCCGAAGTCGACGTTCGCGTTTCCGGCGGAGGTTCCGGCCAGGGAATCGCCAACCTGATTAACGGCGTGGTGAGCATGGCCAACGCGAGCCGCAAAATGAAACCCGAAGAAATGGAACTGGCCGAGAAGAGCACCGGCAAGAAGGCCGTAGAGTTTGTCGTGGGCCAGGACGCACTGGCCGTGTATGTGCACAAAGACAATCCTCTCGATTCCATTTCGTTAGAGGAGTTGGCCGAGATCTATGGCGAAGGTGGCACGATTACAAAATGGTCGCAGTTGGATGTAGAAAACGTTGGCTGCGACAACGGCGAAATCGTGCGTGTCAGCCGTCAAAGTAATTCGGGCACGCGGCACTACTTTAGCCACGCCGTGCTCGGCGACGATCGTCAACTCAAGCTAGGCTCAAACGATCAGAGCGGCTCGAAAGACGTCGTCGATCTGATTTCGAGAACACCCTGCGCCATTGGCTATAGCGGTATGGGCTATGCGACCGAAGGCGTGAAAATGTTGAAAATCGCTACCAAGAAAGGCGATGAGCCGGTCGAGCCGTCGGTCGAGAACACGATTAGCGGCGCCTACCCGATTGCGCGTCCGCTGCTGATTTACACGATGGGCGAGCCAACGGGCCAAGTGAAACATTATATCGATTGGATCCTTTCTGAGGCTGGTCAAAAGATAGTCGCCGACAAGGGATATGTCGCGATCCAATAGTGATTGCTGGTCGGCGAGGCGCAGGTGATGCCTCGATGCCAGCGAAGAAGCATTCCAAAACTACCTACCCACGTTTCGGTCACCCAATTGATGAGCGCCACCAAGGGGCAACGCGGCGGCATCCGGTATTTTTTTGGCCGGCTGTTGGACTGGAGCGAACCGCTGGTCGAATGGACCATCCGTTTGTGCGGTTGGAGTTCTATTCTGTTTGTGCTGGCGATCTTCTTTTTCGTGTTTCGCGAAGCGTGGGAGATGCTCACCGGAAAGCTCGACTGGGTCGAGTTTTTTACCAGTGCGGAATGGCGCCCCGATTCCGACGTGCAAACGAAATACGGAATTCTCGCCTTGTTGGCCGGTACGTTTTCCGTGACTTTGCTTTCGACCTTGATCTCCGTTCCTCTCGGTCTCGGCGCCGCGGTTTATCTCTCGGAATTCGCTAGCGGCCGGGTGAAAGAAACATTGAAGATCGTGATCGAACTGCTAGCCGCCATACCATCGATCGTATGGGGGTTCGTGGCGTTCATGGTCATTGGCCCGGTGATTATTTGGATTACCGGTGCGCCGATCGGTGTAAATGTGCTCAATGGTAGCATCGTGCTGGCGTTGATGAGCATTCCCATCATTGTTTCTGTTTCCGAGGATTCGCTCCGCGCCGTTCCCGACTCGTATCGTGAAGCGGCGCTCGCCATGGGCGCTAGCCGTTGGGAAACGGTTTATCGCGTGCTATTTCCGGCTGCCAAGAGCGGTTTGCTGGCCGCAGTCCTGCTTGGCGTAGGGCGCGCCATCGGTGAAACGATGGCCGTGCTGATGGCCACCGGCCACGCCGTTCAGATCCCTTCGTCGCTTACCGACTCGGTGCGTACGCTCACGGCCACGATCGCCGCGGAGTTGGGCGAAACCATTCGCGGCGGCGATCATTATCAAGTGCTCTTTGTTATTGGCATAGTTTTGTTCGCAATTACTCTGTCGATCAATTTGCTCGCCGATCTGGCGGTACGCGGTGTGCGAGGGCAAAGCAATGACTGAGCTGCACTCGGATGCCTGGGAACTCTATATCTCGCCCAACGCCAATGGCCATGCCAACGGCTCGTCGAGCGCACCGTTCCCCACGCTCGACGCCGCGGTTGACGAACTAAAGCGGCGCCTGGACGAACAGAAGCAGAAAACCACTGGGTTCTCGCCGCGTCGGCCGCTGGAGATCGTATGCATCCAGCAACCTGGCGCACCGTTTCCGCCGCGCAAACAACCCGAACACGAGTACTATGTCGACCCGTTCGCCACGCCCGTCAGCGCCGACGGCTCGCAGCTTTCGCCATGGCCAACGTTGGCGGCGGCGGTCGACAGTTTGGCGCTGTTACGGCGCGATGGAAAGTTGGACCTGAAACCTGGCCAGCGCGTGCGCGTGACCTTGCACGATGTCTTCACGCCCACCGACGTGGAGCGGGCCAAGAACCGCAATGAGCTGATTGCCAAGTATGTGTTCCTGGCGATGGCCATGGCCGCGGTCGTGCCGGTTGTACTTATTCTCGGCATCCTGATCACCAAGGCATGGCCGGCGCTATCGCTGAGCTTCCTATTGGAAAACCCCAAGAACGGGATGACGGC
>JAGQOS010000147.1 GCA_020427265.1 Planctomycetales bacterium | reverse complement strand
AACACGTCAGCCCATTAGGTGAACAAGGTATCCGATTACATGGCAGTCGAAGGCGACTCCTCTGAGAGCCAAGAAACCTTTCTGGCCGGAATTGATTACGGCCGCGTGCGAATTGGCATCGCGCTCGCGCATCGCCAGCTACGCATCCCATTACCGTGTGAAAACTATACACGTCGAGGCGACACACTCGACTCCCAATTCTTTCGTGATTTCGCTTCCACGGAGAAAGTCTCGCGGTTTGTCGTCGGACTTCCTTTGCATCTCGATGGCGGTGAAAGTGTCATGGCAGCCGAGGCGCGACAGTTCGGGCAATGGCTGCACGAATTGACCGGGGTTCCAGTCGTCTATTTCGATGAACGGTTCTCTTCGGTCGAAGCAGAAGGCATGCTGCGCGAGCGCAAACTTACGCGAAAGAAGCGCAAACAACGCATCGATATGCTGGCGGCCCAGGTCATGCTGGCTGCTTACCTGGAGTCGGGCGAACGCGAGTATTCGCCGGCCCCGCTCGAAGACCACGATCGTCGCTAGCTGAATGCCATACCTAAAATGAAGCTGATTTTCGGTTGCGGATATCTCGGCCTGCGGGTCGCTAAACTTTGGCTTTCTGAAGCCAACACCGTTAGCGCGGTGACTCGTTCGCAGCAGCGGGCTGATTTGCTGGCAAACTCGGGGATATCGCCGATCGTCGCAGACATTATGCATCCCGAAACGCTGACGGAGCTCCCAGAAGCAGAAACGGTGCTGTTTGCTGTCGGCTTCGATCGCACGTCTGGCAAGACGATCGGCCAGGTTTATGCCGAAGGCCTGGCGAACGTCCTCGCGGCATTGCCGGCGGCAACCGTTCGCGTCATCTACATCAGTTCTACCGGCGTGTATGGCCAGAACGAGGGTGAGGAAGTGGATGAGGAATCGCCGTGTCAACCGACTCGCGAAGGGGGCCAAGCCGCATTGGCCGCCGAACGTGTACTGCGATCGAGCCGCTTTGCATCTCAATCCTCGATCCTTCGACTCGCAGGCATTTACGGGCCCGATCGCGTGCCGCATGCCAAGGCATTGCTCACAGGGCATAGCATATCTTCACCTGCCGATGGTTTTCTGAATCTGATCCACGTCGACGATGCAGCGCGCGCCGTTATCGCCGCTGAGTGTTCGGCTGCAGCCGGCCGAACGTATTGCGTCTCGGACGGTCATCCAACCGTGCGGCGCGCTTATTACGCCGAGATGGCGCGTTTACTCAACACACGACCACCCGTTTACGACGAATCTGGTACTGGCCACACTCCCCGCTCACGCGGTGGAGGGAGCAAACGCGTTCGCAATCGCCGACTACTTGAAGAGTTGGACGTTTCTCCTAAGTACCCGTCGTACCGTGAAGGGCTAGCTGAGATTCTCGGTAGTGCACAGAATCTCGACCAGTAGCTCTGACGTTTTCCACGCAAATTGGCGGGCATGCGTTGTAACTCCGACCGGCATGATCGGCCGAAAACCGACGATTTGTTCAGCTCGCATGATACGACGGCCGGCCACGGTTTCTTGCCGGTCAATGCTTCCTCCGGTTGCCACATGGCGATTCACGCCCTAAAATCTCCGACGGATCCGTCAATTCCGTCGCCGCTAAAGCCCGCCAACCGAGGGCAAGAAAGTCACGATGCTTGAACGCCAACCGCTATTCCCGCATGTCATTGAATTGAACCATCAGGCGCGGGAGCGTTTTGGATGCAGCGTCTACTTGGTATACGACGAATCCGAATGGGCGATGATCGACATTGGCTACGATGACGAGGTAGAGCGCATCGTGGAAATGGTCCGGCAACTCGATTTTCCGCTCGCTAAATGCAAGACGCTCATCGCCAGCCATGCCGACGTCGATCATATCCAGGGTTTGGCGCAAGCAAAGGCCCTTTTCAAGACGACCGTCACGGCCCATCCTTTGGCTGCCGAATTACTAGAACGCGGTGACCGTGTCGGCACGTTCGCTCTGATCGAAGCGCAGGAAATCAACCTGGAAATGCCGCCGGTGAAGGTCGAACACCGTGTGAACGAGGGTGACACCATCCAGATTGGCAATCTGACGCTGGAAGTCTGGTTCACGCCGGGACATACGGATAGCCAGCTATCATTCCGTTTGGGTAATCTGCTTTTCAGCGGCGACAATCTGTTCCGCGACGGGTGCGTCGGTGCGATCGACGCTCATCATGGCAGTGACATCCAGGCGTTCATTCGTTCACTAACACGCATTCGCGAAAGCGATATCGAGTGGCTGCTGCCGAGCCATGGGCCGGCATTCCGCAAGGACAACGCGTTGATCGATAAGACAATCGCGCGGCTGGAAACCTATCTGCACATGGCCGACTTTGGCACATGCAGCGTCGACTGGCCTCTAATGGACCAGTGGGAACGCGAAATTGCCGAAGGTAAACTGCCTGGTTGAACTGCATCATGCTAGCGTAGCCGATCGCCTTACGGTCTCGCCATCCGTTAAAGTTTGCCAAGAATCGGCCTATCGGCGGTCGTCTTGTGCCGATCGTGACGGATATTCGCTTGTTACCGGACATGCCGATTGCCGATGCAATCGATGAGCCGGTCGTTGAACGCGAAAGCTGTCCTCTGGCCGCGCAGATGCGCATCCAACGAAAGCGTAGCGTCATTTCGTCGGAAGGCACTCGGAGAAACATCGCCGGGAACGCTACAGTCAAGTTCGACTCGAATTAGTCCGCCGAATTCAAATTAAGGGGAAACTGCGATGATTCGCCGATGGTCGATTGCCGTAGCTGCTGTTGTCTGCCTTGCCGCGTCGCTCGCCGCCGACCGAGCCCAGGCGCAACAAGCCTACGGGCAAAGCTGGGGCCGCACGTACAACACTCGCGACTGGGAACGGTTTTATCACTATCCCTACGTCTACTACCCGCAAAATTATTGGGGTAGCGAGTACTACAGCAGCAGCAACGACATGTATCACCGCTACCCACCAGAGATGCGCGTTCCGGTTTACAATCGCCAATGGCACAACTACTACCCGAACCGTCGCAAATACCACAGCGGCCATCAATTCATACTTGACGTGTTCTGATGCCCTGGCGTTCCATGTAACGAGTGCGCGTTCGACCGTGTCGCACCGGGGCAATGCGTGGAAGCCCCGCCTATTGCGAATCAATGACTTGCACTTCAAACGAATGAAATATTTCTCGTTCGGAAGAATCGGTTACCGAGACCAAGAATCGAACGGAAGGTTCGGCAAAGTCGTCGGGGACGCGCCACTGCAGACGGTTCTTGCGAATACGAGCGACGCCCGGACCATCAGCCAGGGTTGCTCGCGCGCCACCATGGCTGGAGTGCGGTACGATGCGGTAATCGAGCATTTCGCCACGGGGCGTTGAGAGAGGCGGCAGCGAATCGACATAAAGAAATCCATCCGGCAACTCTCGGAGCTTCTTCCGCAGCGAGAACGGACGAATTAAAACACGCCGATTATCTGAAGGTAGTGTCACAAGTCGATTCCATTCGGCGGCATAGACCACGCGCCATTCATGCCCCATGCGTAGCGCAGCGACAATATCGTGCCAGGAGTTAATCTGCTTGGGCACTAGCTCTTCAAACCCGACTTCTCCCAGCAGCACGCGGCAGTCGGCCGTCGTGCAAACTTCCAGCCTCGCGACGGCTCGGTTTTCGTGGTCTCGCTGATCCACGCGCACGGCGACAAAAAAGCGTTCGTCGGGCGTTGGAATCAAGGCGGCGCCTTCGAGCCATTTCGCTGGAACAGCATGTCCATAGCGATCGACAACCGCACCGCCGGGTTGCAAGAGTAGATGCCCGCCGCCGGTCGGTTGCGCCCACCGAATCGCATTGCTCGTACCACCGAAGCGGACACGCTCAACCGTGCTTCCGACAAGATGCATGGCTTCGTATCCGACCGGGCCGTATCCCGTAGGTATCGCTCCAAAGGTTTGCCCTGCAGCCGAAACCATAACGCAGAGTCCATACCGTCCACGTCCGCCTATGCCTGGCCCCATCACTTCGAGAGGTTCAAGGGTAGCAAGATCGATAAAGGTCGATCTGTTCGGGCCGATCAGCAACAAGGGCCCTGAGCCGCTACAGCCCATTAGCGATTCAAGCGGTACGTCGGCGCCGGAAAGCAGCTTTGTTGCGTCGCGTTCGCCGCTCGATAAATCCCAGCGACGTAACATCCGTTTGCTGGGAGAAATGACAACTATCTTGTCGGCACTGCCGGCCAACAGATCACCCTTGGCCACCTGCGGGACCTCGAAGCAGATCTCTCCGTGCACAAGGTCGTATACGGTGACGTTGCTTTGCGACTCGAAGTGCAGAGCGAGGTAACGTCCCTTGCCTGCGAACGTACATTGCGAATACGGCTCAGACAGGTCCAACGAAGTTGACTCGGCGGCAGACCAACTCACAGCCAAGAACAGTACGCCAAGCGAGAATAGTGACGTGTTGCGTTTCAATTCAATGCAACCTTCCACCTTTCCTTTTCGCCGGATCATTGAGTTCAGCAAGCGTCTATTCGCTCAATGTACGACCATCGAATCTAAGTCGCGTGGCAACTGATTCAATCGCTCATGGCCATTGGCAGTGACAAGGATGTCGTCCTCGATACGAACACCACCGACACCCGGGAGGTAGATACCCGGTTCAACGGTTATAATCATATTCTTCTTCAGCTTAGTCTTGCTCGCTGAGAACAATCGCGGTTGTTCGTGGATTTCGCGACCGATTCCGTGGCCCAATCCATGCCCAAACTCTTTTCCGTATCCGGCATTGTCGATGACACTTCGCGCATGATCGTCGACGGTTCCGCAAGCAACGCCGGGACGAATCGCGTCGACCGCCGCATCGTGAGCTGTGCGCACGATTTCGTAGATCTCTCGCATTTTGTCGCTGACCGATTCGACAAAAACAACGCGCGTAATGTCGCTGCGATATCCGGCCGTTTCCGCCCCCCAATCGATCAGCAGCGCTTCACCGCGCTGCAGCTTACGGTCGTCGGGCGCGTAGTGGCACATCGATCCGTTGGGACCTGCCGCTACAATCATGTCGAACGCGGCCCGATCGGCGCCGAGGTCGCGAATGCGTGTTTCCATTTCCGCTGCGATCTGGCGTTCCGTCTTTCCAATCAAATAGCTCGCGCCCTGCTTAATCAGCCCGAGGAAAGCGTTTTCCGCCATTTCAACCGCGCGACGAGTTTGGGCGATTTCTTCGTCATCTTTGACGGCGCGCACATCGGAAAGTAGGTCCTGTAATGGAGTCAGCTTGGCTCCCCGCAACCGTTTCTTCAGTCGACTGTAGCGATCGAATGACAGTACTGTGGATTGAAACCCGATTTGCTTGAGTTCACGATCGCGAGCGAGTTTTCCGGCCTGATCTTCGAGCGTTGATTTGCGGGAACGAATACATATTTCCGTACCGGGACATTCCTCGGGCGCCTGCTCCCCGAAACGAAAGTCTGTGATGAGCACCGACGAGTTCTTATTGAACAGCAAGGCGCTATCTTCGCCCGAAAAGCCGGACAGGTAGCTGACATCGACACGCTTCGTAACGTAAACGGCATCAACTTTTTTCGTCCGATTTGCCGCTCGCAGCAATGCGCGGCGACGAGCAAGAAAGCGTTTTTTGCAATCCGATACCGGCGTAATTTTCAGATTTCGTTTCATGGCCATCGACCAGGCAGGAGGAGTTAATATTGGACCGTGGTATGCTACCCGCTGGGAAATCGCGGCGATACCACCTTGCGGCCCGAAAGTGGCATTTTATTGCTTTCGCCGCCCGTGTTGCATTCAAATTTCACTGGGCGGCGTCCTGCTGACACCCCCAAAGTGCCTTTCGAGCGTCGCTTGACGGTTGCCGCATACGCTGACTAGCATTAAAGTTCTACGCTCCGCTGCTTGTCGCCTTTCCGGGTTGCTTCTCCATGAGGCCAGCTTTCCGCTTACTTCGTCTGGTACTTCTCATATGTGCCGTCACCGGTTGTACGAGCGCCCGTGATCAAGCGGAAAAGGCTTATAACCTCGGCGCTTTGGCTCTGCAGGGCGAGGGAAAACCTGACCTGACGAAAGCCTATTCGCACTTCAATCAGGCTATTGCGCTCGATAAGACCTATGTCCCTGCTTATTTGGGGCGTGCTTACGTTCTGCAACAGAACGGGCAATCGGAAGCCGCTTTGGCGGAATATGATAAAGCGTCGAAACTTGACCCGAAATCGGGTAATACGCTTTATCTGCGGGGACGTTTGAATCGCGATCTGGGCGATTACCCCAAGGCTGCGGCCGACTTGCGCGCAGCGATCTCACTATTTACCGAGGCCATTAACGAAGACTTTCGAAAAGCGCCAGAATTTGAGACGAAACGCCGCAAAGCAAGTTTGGAACTGGCCATTGCGCTTTATCAGCAAGGCGACAATGACGGCGCCATGACCGAATTGGAAGCAACGCTCACGCTGATGGAAGGGTCAATCAAGAAAGACCCGGACGTCTATTTTTGGCGCGGCCGAATTTTCTACGACCGCTGCCATCCGGCCGATGGGCGAGAATTACTGACGCCGACTGAATTGCGAGACAATTATAACGCGGCAATTCGAGATTTTGGCAATGCGATTTGGATCGACAAGAACTATGCCGATGCCTATTGCCGCCGTGGCTGGGCGTTGTTTGAAACGGGCGACTACGCGATGGCCAAGTCTGACTCAGAATCCGCCATCGAATTGGACGAAAAATTGGCGGATGCCTATTACAATCTGGCGCGCATCCATTCGATGGCCAACGACTCGACATTTCGAGACGGAAAAGCGGCGGTTCAAGCAGCCGGCATGGCATGTCGCTTGACAAGCAACAAGTCGTGGTATTGCCTGGCCGCAGCGGGAGCTGCATTTGCTGAACTGGGTGACTTCGTAAAAGCGCAAAAAGCGCAACAGTTGGCCATTCAACTGGCTCCGCAACATGCCCAGGGAGAATTGCGAGAACGCCTGGCAATGTTTCGCAAGAAACAGCCCTTCCGCCACCGACTATTGGAGACAACGGCCCGCAAATCGTCTTCTAGCTCGAACGTCTCGGCCAAGTAGCAGAAGTTTCGGGCGGGAAACGACCGTTAGAAGCTCAACCGCTTCGACGCCTCTGCGCCAGACGAGACTCGACTCTACGAAGTGCGTCTTCTACGCCGCAACTGAGCGAGCCAAGCTCGACACAGCTTTGTTGGTTCATCCACGTGCTGACTTTCTTGCTCGCCGTAATGACCGTGCTATGGCTACGCCGTCCGAAGAAATGGCTAATCTCGCTGAGTGCGGCGCGCGTATGTTTTCTTGCCAAATACATGGCCAGGATGCGAGGGTTGCTGATCGAGCCTAGCGTACGGTTCGATTTCAAGCTGCCCGGCTCTAAACCGAATTCGTCGCAAACTGCGTCTTCAATATCGGCGAGCCGCACCACTCGAGCGGTGCTCGCCGCAAGCTGAGCCAGCGTTTCTTCCGCCATCATCGTATCCAAAGGGCGTTCTAACGCCATACTGGTTGTAACCAAACGGTTCAGTGCTCCGGAGAGCTCGCGGGCGGTCGCTGTAATTCGCTCGGCAATCAACGCCTGAACGTCCTGGGATACGGTCACGTGAGCCTGGTCGGCAAGACGAGAAACAATTCCTCTACGAGTCGCAAAGTCCGGGGCATCCATCGGACATACGAGCCCGCCTTGCAATCTGCCGACCAACTCAGAACCGAGAAACGCCATTTCCGCCGGCGCCCGGTCCGATGCCAGAACAATTTGCCGCCCTTCGCGCAATAGAGTTTCAACGGTATGCAACAATTCAATTAACGTCGCCTTCTTGCCGGCGAAGAACTGCACATCGTCGAGTATCAGTAGATCTACACCGCGATACTTTTGGCGAAAATTCGGTACACCTTTACCAGAAAGCGCTTCAAAAAAATCGGTCGTGAATTGTTCCGCCGTTCGATAAACGACGTGCAGGCGACGGTCTCGACGCCGAGCCTGCGATACGACCGACTCGAGCAAATGCGTCTTGCCGACACCAGTAGGACCGTGAATCAGCAGCGGAGAGATATTGCCTGGTCGTTCGGCGGCGATTTGCGCCGAAGTGTAAGCCAACTTATTGCAATCACCTATCTGGAAACCTTCGAATTCCGCCAGGGCGCGCGGGCATGGCGCCTGCTCGGCAACTCGGTCGTCATTGAGCTTCAGCAACCGCGGCCCGGAAACTTCGGCGGCGGATACTGACGTTGGCGTTTGACCTTTGACCTTGGTCGCCTTCTTCTGCTGCTGCGCAAGTTGGGCATTCACCCGAAACTCGACGTTGACCTTCTTCTCCAAGATTTCCGCGCAAACCGCTTCGACATCGCTGCGAAAATGCGTTCGCAGCCAATCCTGAAAGAAGGGCGTCGAGACTTCGACGCAGATGCAGGCGTCGCCGACAAGCAGTTCTGTTCCCTTGCCGAACCATACCTCGTATCGGTCCCAACCGATACGATCGGCCAGACGGGCACGTAGAGCGGAAACGACTTCCCTATCGTTGTCGATCACTTCCTGCTAATCCTAAACAGCGCGCACCGAGAACGCAAAGTGACGAACAGCTTAACCGCACATCACATCTAAAATCTGCGGAAAGACCGGTAAATACGCCGGAAAGAAAACGGTGAACTGAGTCCCAGTTACACCGGGGGATGACTATCTACAGCACCAAAAACAACGTCAACGAAAGCATCACAGAGAGGTCGATTGTACGTGAGCTAGCATGGATGTCAAACCTCCCACGAGTGAATTTCGAAATCGAGTTCACCAGGTGTCAAAGTCGCAACTTTTTCTTCGCGAAAACACATGAGGAACCGCCTATAAAAAATCGAGGATGCCAGAAAGCGAAAGTTTTCGGATCGTGGAAAACTTGTTTTGCACTGCTCGGCTGTGTCTCGTAGCTGGTTGACATGCTTGTCTGCAAACAACCGCTGCGATGCAAAAACGGCTATCCAAACGTGCGGAGAAAGACGCTACGACGATCCCAGGCAAAAAAACCGAGGGATAGATAAACATCAATTGCCGGCTGATTTTTTGTGTCTACTGCCAGAACCAATCGCGAGCGGCCAGCACATCGCGCTAACCACTGGGCGTAAACAGTCAATTCACGCCCCAGGCGGCGACCGCGGGCTTCCGGAACCACACCCATGTACACCAGTTCCAGTTTATCTGCACCCGGATGATCGGCCAAGAGCAGGCAGCCTACGTCGCGCTGCTTGTCGACAATTAGTCGCCAGTTTTCCGGGAGAAACGTTCCCGTGGCGCGATAGCCTTCAAATACCTCGGCAATGGGACGAACGCCGTTGAGCGCCGGACAATCGAGCGTAGCCTCGTACGTGCGTTCGACGACCCGGCGAAAGCGGTCCTCCAGCACAGGCGTAAAGACAAGATGCTCAAAATCGGACGACGGCCGAATGCTGGGAAAACTGACTGGCGTGCACGCCATATAGTGAAGATCGGCAAAATGAGAAAACCCCGCACGATACAACACTTCAATGTCCGTTGATGTTTTGTCTTCAACGACCGTTTGCGCCATGGTGACGCCCGCTGCTTCAAGAAATTTCACCGCTTCGACCATAAGCCGATCTAACGTACTTTTGGGCTCCTCGCTCATTACGTTGGCTGGCCATAGAACGGATACGTTGCCCGGCTGAATTTGTGCCCAGACGGCGCCAACCAGGACTCCACCCCGACGAGCTACGAGTAGTCCGGCAAATGGGTCCGAATCGTGGGCTGCGATCTGCAAGAGTGTTTGCAACAGCGCTGCGCGCTCACCTTCCGGCAGGTGCTGAAAAACAAGTTCAGTGGCCGGGGCAAGCGCCTCGTTACTTGCCGGCACAACGGTTAGCAATTGGTCATCCATCATTTACTATGTATTAGTGTTTGGCAAACTATGTGTGGAATCGATTCTTGCTAGAGGCGCAAAAAAGAAAGCCGAACCCCGGGAAGTTCCCAGAATTCGGCTTTGTATCTTATCGATCTTAGCCAGGCGCGAACCCATCGACGTGTCGCATGTCCCGGGTGACTAAAAGCGATTGGGCTCCTGCACGCCACCCGCCTGGTCGACTTCGTAGCGATTGCCAACCGCGGTCTCGGCCGCGGCCGGCCGAACCGGATAGGCCGACGAATCGACTTCTACACCGCCTGCAGGAACAACACTCGAGCTTGAATTACCAGTCGAGCTGCTCGTGGTCGGCTGCGTCTGCTGGTAGTCAGT
>JAGQOS010000146.1 GCA_020427265.1 Planctomycetales bacterium | reverse complement strand
ATGGTTCTGGTGGGAAGGCCGCTAGCGCCCCTTGCCGGTTGATTCAAACCGACTGCTTCTCTCGGACGATCCGGAATAGTTTTGCTCGGATCGGCGGAATCTGATAAAGTGCCCCCAGCGTTCGACGCGTCCGGAACCGTGGCGAACGCGTGCTTTTCTTTTCCCCATCGTTCGAGGAGGCCTGATCATGCGAGGGATGAGCGTTGCGCTATTGGGTTTAGGAATTGTGGCCAGTTGCTTGGATGCCCGGGCGTTTGCCCAAAAGAAGCCCGGCAAGCCGAACGAGGCCGCCCGGCCGAACGCGCACGGCTGCGACGCCACAGCGCCTCAATCTGCGGCGTATAAGAATTATCACGAGGCGCTGAAGAAAGAGGTCTCGCTGCAGTTCGTCGGCACGCCCCTGACCGACGTGCTGGCATATGTCGAAAACCTCGTCGATCTTCAGATTCAGCTCGACCATCGCGCGCTCGATAACGCCGGATTGGATAGCGATACTCCGGTTACAATTTCAATTCAGGGTGTTTCGCTTCGCGCCGGGCTCCGCCACTTGCTGGGAAGGCTCGATTTGGTCTACGTATTCCGCGACGAGGTGATGTTCATCACCACGCCGGAAGAGACCGAGTCGCATCTGGAAACGCGAGTGTTCCCCGCGCGCGACTTGTTTCTCAAGTTCGACGACGCCGGCAATCGTACCGAGGATCCCGAGCGTTTGGTCGATTTGATCATCACGACCATTCAGCCGAACACGTGGGACGAAGTTGGCGGACCGGGTTCGGTCGAGGCATTCGAGGGGTCCCTGGTGGTTTCGCAAACGCAAGATGTTTTGGAGCAAATCTGCCCGCTGCTACAAACCTTACGGAAATTTCCTCTTACCGAAACCGTGGCGACCGACGAAAAACCACGCGCAGCGCTGCGGCTGTCTCCGTTCGACGATGAAACGCCCGAGCGCATCGAGCAGAAGCTCTCGGAGATGACCCATCTCGACTTTCTGGAAACACCGCTGGGCGAAGTCGCCGAATTCGTCGCCGAATTACACCATGTGCCGGTCTTACTCGACGTGCGCGCGTTGGAGAATGCGGGACTGAGCACCACAACTCCGGTCACGATCAAGCTCAAAGGCGTATCGCTGCGCAGCGCCTTGCGGCTGATGCTGCGCGAGCTCGATCTGACCTATCATATCCGCGATGAAGTATTGCTCTTCAGCACGCCCGAGGAAGTATGCGAAGCGACGACCACCGTGCTTTATCCGGTCGTCGACATCCTGCCGGTTGGCAGCGACACGCAGGACATTCCTGAGCGAATGGAAGATCTGATCGACACGATCATCACGACTGTGCAGCCCAGCACTTGGGATGAAGTCGGCGGCATCGGTTCGCTGGCGGCGTATCCGGCGCGCGGCGTGCTGATCTGCTCGCAGTCAGACGACGTGCACGAGGAGATTGTCGAGCTGTTGGCGAAACTGCGCGCGGCGGCCAAAGTGAACCGGGAAACGTCGGTCGGCGCCGCTTCGGCCCCCGTCACGCGCACTTATGCACTGGCATTGGCCGTGCGCGAAACTCCGGCCGCCAAGGAAGATTTCGCCGATATTCCGGATATCGTTCAACGTGTGATTACGCCGGACGCCTGGAACGACGAAGAGAATGCGCCGTTTGTTCGCCTCGTGGGAACGAAACTCATTGTGTATCACCGGCCCCAGGTGCAACGCCGCATCGAACGACTGCTGATCGAAATCGGTGTACTACAATTCAACTCTGGCGCCAGTTCGGGACCGGGCGCTGGATTTTTTTGAGTTCGGCGTCCGGCGCATTGCCGAGCCATGTTACGGCAGCGGCAAATCGCGGAGCGAGAAGTCGATCGTCATACGATTGATGGCCGCCGGTGTAACGTAGACGAGCGAGTATTTGTCGAGGTCGCCGGCGATGTCGAACAGATACGCCACGCCGACTTCGTTTTCGGTTTCGGCGTAACGTTCGAAGGCCGCGTTGTCGATTTCTTCACCGGCCTTGTCCTTCAGAAAGCATCGATTGTCGTAGACCCAGCCATGATGCGAGGCGAGCGCTCCGGAAGCGTCGTCGAATTTCAATCGCACGCGCACTTCCCAGAGATCGTTGTTCTTGCGCACCGAGTCGATCGTTACGATCGCGCCGGCCTTACGCTCCGAACGTGTCTTCGCGCCGCTCAGGTCGGCGAACTCGAACGCTACAAACTTGCCTGGCACGATGGCTTCAAGTTGCCCGTTCAATTTGGCGATCGTTGCGAGTGACCTAGGTGGCAGGGCGAGCGGCACTTCGAGTTCGAGCGTCGTTGTGCCGGGTGCGATGGGCAGTTCGAGTTCCACCGGCTCTTGCCCAGCGGGCAAGGGTTTCTCATCGGGGCCGAAGGCCGCGTAGTTTTCTGAATTGCTGCGGAGCATAACGGGCCGCAGCCGCGGTTCCCAGGCGACTTGCAGTCCGATCGTCAGCAGAGCGCCGTCGGGCTGTCGCAAATTTCGCACGGCCCGCAGGTGAACCGGCTCGATGCGAAACGGGCGGCTGTACTCGGCCCGTCCCGCCCGGTTGGGTTCGCCCTCGCGGCGGCCAATCAAGCCGACGCGCGAACCTTCGGCATAAGGGTAGATCGACAGGTTCGCCTGATCGAGCAGGCGATCGACCGCCTGCCAGAACGGTTCGTTTTCGATCTTGAGCGTCAGCTTTTCCTCGCCGTCGGGCTGGCCGAACTGGTCGCGGTAGTCGAACAGCTCATTTCCGGTTTGTTTGCGGATCGATTGCAAGACGTCGTCCAACGCCATGGATTCGCCTGTGATTGAAATCCGCGTCGGTTGCACGGCCGCCGCTGCAATCGCCTGTTCGATTTGGTTGCGAATGCGTTCCAGGCGATGTTGAACTTCCGCCGGCATGTTGGGAGCGGGCTCAGGGAGAATTTCCAACAGCGGCGCGCCGAACCCGGTAAGTTCCTTTTCGGCCGCGTCACGCTTGGCGAGTTCTGCATCGTTGAGCTGCCGAATGAGTTGACGGACCTGGCTCGAAGACGGAGCGGGCATTTGTTCGTCGGCGGCTACACGGCTACCGAAGAGCGACGCCAGGCAGAGTAGCGCCAAAACCATCCCCCGAGCATGTTGCCAAAAAACAACGACATTCCCCATCGCTAATCCTCTCAATCCGAGCGATTGTCTACTTTTCCCCATTCTAGCCGCTAACGGCCTCGCGGGCATCCTTTTTTACGGCTCCTCGCATAGCGGCTGTGTTCACGTTCGAATCGAACTTGACAATGGCGTTTCCGGCGATGTTTCTTCGAGTGTTTTCCGACGAAATAACGCGACACTCTCGCACGATGCGCACTAGAGTTGAGAAGGCGTTTCCTACTGCAATGCGTCGGAGATATGTCATGGGGGCCGAGATGAGTTGGTGGTTCCGGCCATGCCTTGCGGCCTCGTTCGCTTGGCTCATTCCGTTCGCAGCCAACCCGATTTCCGCCGCAGCGCCGGAAGGCATGGTCAAGATTCGGCTTGGCAGTGGTTATGTGGAAGGCAGGCCGCTCTGGTGGTCGAATCGCGAGGTGAGCCTGCTCGCGCGCGACGGCCAACTCGTCTCGTTTCGTACGGGCGAAGCGCAGGACTTCCGTCAGTCGGCGCCACGGTTCTTCGGCTACTCGTCGAGCGATTTGCGCGGACGGCTCTATGCCGAGTTTGGCCATGGCTGGGAGATTACATCGACACGGCACTACCTAGTCGTCACGCCCCGAGAGATCAAGGCCGACTGGGCCGCCCGGTTCGAGGACCTCTATCGTCGATTTCAGCATTATTTTCGCGTGCGTGGATTCGATGTGAGCGATCCCGACTATCCTCTCGTCGCCGTCGTCTTCAAGACACAAAAAGATTATCAGAGATATGCCACCGAGCAGGGAACGAAAATCGGCGCGAACTTCCTCGGCCACTATTCGCGCGAAACCAATCGCGTGTACCTCTTCGACTCGACCAGCGAGGGCGCCGATTGGACTCAGAACGCAGAAACTATCATTCACGAAGCCACGCATCAAAGTGCGTTCAACACGGGTGTTCACTCCCGCTTCGGCGGCACGCCGCGCTGGGTTAGCGAAGGATTGGCGACCATGTTCGAGGCGAAAGGCGTATGGTCGTCGGCCGCCTATTCCAAGCAAGACGAACGCATCAATCGCGGCCGCCTGGCCGACATGCGCCTGCTGGCCTCGCGCCGTTCGATCGCCACCCTCGAGTCGATGCTGTCGGGTGATCGACTTTTCGATGCGAATCCGCAACTCGCCTATGCCCAGGCGTGGGCGCTGTCGTTCTTCCTCTGCGAAACGCGCCCGCACGATTATTGCCGATTCCTGGCGCGAACCGCCGCACGCGAAGATTTTGCCGACTACTCGGGGGAACAACGACTGGCCGATTTCACCGCGTCGTTTGGCGAGAATCTCCCACTGCTCGACGCCCAGTTCGTGCGTTACATCGAGCGGTTGCCGAAGTAATTCGGTCTCAAGTCCGCGCGATCGACAGGCAGCGCCGCCGTATATCTTGCGGTCCGTTCGTTCGCTATCCGGCGTTCGGCGCGAATATTCGGTCGCCGACTGCCCGAAGAATGTTACGATAGAACCTTCGTACGATAGCGGCCGGATCGAATCTCTCTCGCCAGCAAATCGGAGCGCATTGTGCCTTCGCCAGAGAAATCTTATTGGGTGTGGTTCGTGTGGATCGGCGTCTGGGGCGTTATGGAAGGGCCCTATGGCGACTCAACCGCTTGGGCTGTTGCGCCGGAGAAGGCGCCTCGGGAGGCGCATCAGATTGCCGAGCAGGCGCCTCGGTGGCCGGCCAAGTTGAATCGCGACTTTTGGCTCGAAGTGAAACCGGCCCGAACCGTAGTGGCCCGCTACTCGCTCTCGATCCATGCGCCGCATCTCGAAGCGCAACGCTGGCTGATCTTCGCAGCGCAGCCGCCGGAGTGCGCTGGACAAGCCGTTCGCCGCGTGACCACGACGCCTTCGAGTCGTACACTTGCCGACCTGAGTCCCCTTGCGCAACCGTTGCGCATTACCCGCTTTCCCGTGCGCGGTTCGCGTTGGAAGAGCGCCTTCGACTACCAGATTGAATGTGAGGTCGAGCTGTCGGCACGTGTGTTGCGATCAACTTCGGGCGGCGCCCAGGGTGCCGCCGCGCCGCAACTATCCGATGCCGAACGCATCGCCTGGCTGTTGCCGACCGCGCAGTTCAACTACATCGATGAGTCGTTTCGCGCCTGGCAAGCCGCGCGATCGCTCACGCGTCGCACCGACGAAGGTGAGATCGATTTCGCCCGCCGCGTCTTCCAGATCCTTGCCCGAGAGCTAACCTACGAATACTTGGGCGACCAGGACCGGTGCGCTTCGTTTGTCTGCCAGGCCGGCAAGTCGGACTGCGGCGGGATGGCGATCTTGTATGCATCGGTCTTGCGCAGTCAAGGCATTCCCGCGCGGGCGCGCGTGGGCCGCTGGGCACAGTCGGCCGTCCGTGGGCAAACGTTGAATCAGATTCCCTATCACCAGGCGCACGTGAAGGCGGAGTTCTTTGCCCAGGGCGTAGGCTGGGTGCCGGTCGACCTCTCCTCGGCAGTCGAACACGACCGTTCGCCGGCTAGGTTGCGATACTTCGGCGCCGAGTCCGGCAACTTCATCACTTTTCACTTCGATGCCGGGCTAAGCTTCGATACCCATTATTTCGGCGTCAAGACGATGACGTTTATGCAGAAGCCGGCGTATTGGGCGAGCGGCGCCGGAAATTTCGACGAAGTGCGCCTCGACGAAGATTGGCGGGTCGATCCGGTTGCCGCCAGCCGGTAAACGCGCGGCGAAAATACTGGGCCGTTAATCGCATCGCCGGCCTGCGGTTCTTGTCCTCGTAGCCAATACGAGCCAGGAGCCATCGCATGCGTATCCCCATCATCCGCGGCCTGATCGAGCGCCGCGTGCTGGTCAACTACCGCGTCGATCCGACGGTGCTCGCAGCCATGTTGCCGGCGCCCTTTCGACCGCAAGTTGTCCGTGGATACGGCATCGCCGGAATCTGCTTGATTCGCTTGAAACAGATTCGACCGAAATTCCTGCCGGGAATTCTGGGAATCGCGTCGGAAAACGCAGCTCACCGTATTGCCGTCGAATGGGATGCCGAGGACGGTACGCAGTGTGGCGTCTTCATTCCGCGCCGCGATACATCATCGCGGCTCAATGCGTGGGCGGGCGGAAGAATTTTTCCCGGGATTCATTATCGGGCGCGATTCGAAGTACTCGAATCGGACAGTTCAATGCACGTCGTCATGCAAAGTGTCGATCGGGCCGCGCACCTGCGCGTGGTTGGCAGGCCCGCGTCGCGCATGCCGGACGACTCCATTTTTCCTTCACTCGACGAAGTGTCCCGCTTCTTCGAGGCCGGGTCGCTCGGCTATTCTCCCCGCGCCGTCAGCGGACACTACGATCGCCTGGAGTTGGTTACGCGGCAATGGAACGTGGAGCCGTTTGCCGTCGAACATGTCGAGTCGTCACTGTTCGACGATCGCGATCGGTTTCCGTCTGGCTCGATTGCGCTGGACAATGCCCTGCTCATGCGCAATGTCGAGCATCAGTGGCGCCAGGGCCAGCCTTTGTGCGCCGGCGATTATCAAGTGGCGCCTGCCTAGTGCGTATCGAACGAAAGTGTAGCATCATTTCGTCGGAACGCACTCGGAGAAACGTCGCCGGAAACGCGCCCCTTAAGTTCGACTCGAACTAGACGAACGGCGGGACTGGTATACTATTGCACGTGAGATGATCGTGATTGTTAATCTGTGGTTCGAGTGGCCGAATGCAGTCCCGCCTGCAATTCTCTCTGCGTTCGCTGTTAGCGGCGACGACATTCGTCGCCTGCACGGTCACGGTGCGCCGGCTTACCGGCGGTTCGCTGCTAACGAGCGCCGGCACGGTTGTTTCGCTGCCAGCATTTCTCTGCGGTCCGTTTCTTGTTATCTGGGGAAGTCTGTGTTGGCGGCCGTTCGAGGGTCATCAGCGAGCGTGGGCGTGGCTTTGTGTTTCGTTCGCCATGTTGGTTGTGAACCCTTGGACCGCGCCGGCGCTGGTCACCTGGTGGGTTGCGAACGTGCCGGGTTTTTTTCTCTTTTTTTTCGTTGCGAACGTCGACAAACGCACTCGCGAGCCGCTCGCTGCGCCGAGAAACGCCGGGCGGCTGCCGCCATGGTTGAGCGGAAGCGGGCGGCCCGGCGGCGGCGTGCAATTCGCCGCGCAAGTTCGTGGCGCGTGCAGTCGTCTCGTGTCGGCGTGCCGTCTGCGGTGGCGTTGGCTGCGGATCAAGTATCGATGGCTACGCCCGGTTGAGCCGCACTTGGCCGCCTCGTATCGACGCCACGCGGATTGGATCGACAATCCACCACCGATTTCCGCTGTGATGCGGTTCACAAAGTCCGGCCGAATCCTCGGCATGAGCCCGCAGTTCCTATTGATGATTGGAATGATCGTCTACACGATGGCGCCAGTTATTTCCGTCCTGGCGTCGATGCACGTCGCCAAGGCGCTCGGATGTCCATTGGATGAGGCGAACATCTACCCATGCAATTGCATGGGAATCGAAATTGGCGGCCTGCTGACTGTGATGTTTGTCGCCGGTTGGTTCGCCTTGATTACAATTCCGACGGGCGTTTTGGGTATCGTCGGCTACGCGACCGCACTGATTCTAGACGCGTTCTCAAAACGGCGGCGACAGGCGTTGAAATCGCGCGACGACTGAACAAACGCCTGCTACGGTGGAGCAGACAATGCCCAGGCGACCGGCGCTTAGTTATTCAGCGGCTGTGTACTGCGCAGGTAGGCGAACAGATCGCGAATCTGCCGGTCGTCGAGGTCCTTGAGTGCGCCCTCGGGCATGAGCGACTGGCCGAGCGGGCGCATCACTTCGATCTCATCCAGCGGAATCGCCAGTTGTCGGCCGTCGGCCGTGCGCAGCAGAATCACCTGATTGTCCGAGTCGTCGATCAATCCGGTCAAGGCGCGCCCGTCGTCGGTGACGATTAAGAACTGTTCGTAGCCTTCACGAATCTGGGCGCTCGGGTTGGCGACGGCCAGCAGCATGTTGGGCAAATCATCGCGTCGAAACGCGGTGAGATCGGGGCCGACCTTGCCGCCATCGCCGAAGAGCGTGTGACACTTCCCGCAATTGGCCATAAACAGCTGCTTGCCCGCGTAAGGGCTGCCGTGCTCGCTATTGATCACTTCGGTAAGCCGGGCGATCTCTCGTTGAATCGCTGCGGTTGTTTCACCGGAGACCGATCCCCAACGCTGGCGGACCGCCGTTGCGAGTTGCTCATCGCCATGCAGCAACATACGGCGCAGTACGGCCGGCGGCACGTCGGCCGGTTTCACCTCGTCGTGCTCGACCGCATCCATTAGCCGCCGGGCCCAAACGAGTCGTCCGGCCATTTGCAGATAAATGGCTTCGCGCAGATCGGCGGGCATTTTGCCGGCGGTCTCGACGAGCTCGGCGCCGAGTTCGAAGTCGCGATCGCCGTAGCCGCCCAGCGCGGAAATCGCCGCGCGGGCCACTTCGGGTTGCGTTGCATCGGCGGCGACGTCGGCGATCAAGTCGGCCGATTGCGGCGGACGGATCTGACCGAAAAGCTCGATCAGCTTGATCCGTTCCGTCGGCTTGGCCTTCTTATCGAAGATGATGTCGACCGCTTCGCGAACGGCGGCTTCATCGCCGCGGCGCACACGCAAGGCGAGCGAACCGCCGCCCCATTTGCCCATGGCCGCGACGAGTTGCTCGGGCAAGGCGGCCAGCGAACGGCCGGCAAACGCCTGTTCGAAACCAGTAAGAAGGATGTTGGCCGCGGCCTCATCCGGAGCGTGTTCGAGCATCTCGGCGCAGGCGATTAAATCGAGACGTCCACCTGCCTGGGCGTAGCGGCGCATCAACCTATCGAGGAGATGTTGGCGCACGAGCGGTTGATTCCAAAACGAAGGATCACCTAGTAGGGCGACGATTTGTCCGCGGCCTTGCTCGGCATGGCCTTCCAAGGCCCACCAAATGAGCAGCGGAATGTACGGGTCGTTGACATCTTCACTGCGCGAGGCGAGCGCCGCGACGATTGGCAACGCCTGGCCGACGGGCAAACGCCTGGCCGTCGATGCAAGCTGCGAGCGGACTTCGGCATGGGGTTCACGTTGAGCCAGCTCGACCAGTCGCAGCGCGACGGCCGACGTTGCTTGCCGCTCGTCGCCTGTCAGGCGCGCGGCCCACAAACGCACGTAGGGATCGCCATGGGCGAGCGCCGCCAGCGTGTCGGTTTCAGAAAGTCCGGCCGTTAGGTTCAATGCCCATAGCAACTCGAGCGCGAGTTGCCCGTCGCTCTCGGCCAGGCGCTGGCGAAGTTCCGCGGCAACGGTTGCATCGCGCCGGTCGGCGAGCAGACGCAGGGCCGTCTGCCGAAACCAGCGGTTCGGGTGCGCGAGCAAATCGACCAGTTCCAGCGTCGACCTGGCGGCCAGGTCGAACCGGCCGGCCGGCTTCGCGCCGCGGGTCTGCAAGCGATAGACGCGGCCACTCTCGGGATCGTATTTGCCTTCGTGGTTGCGATAGTGATTCACCTGGCTGTCGTACCAGTCGGCCACGTAGATGGCGCCGTCGGGACCGAGTTTGATATCGACCGGACGGAACCAACTGTCGTCGCTGGTAACCGGACGGCTGATGTCGCGTGTTTGAAAGGTTGCGCCGCGCGATTGGAAGTCGCTCCACACGATTTGTCCCTGGAGCGGTTCGACACCGAAGAGTTGCCCGCGAAACGGCTCGGGCAACGCGGCCCCTTCGTAGAGCAGGAAATTGTGCGAGAAACGAGGCGCGTCGTGATGTTTGATGGCGTCGAAGTAGCCGAATGCATAGGGGTTCGAAAGCGCGCCGTGCTTGTCGAACCCTTTGCGCAGGTACGCGCCTTGCACGTAGTGAAATCCGCGCGTGTTGCCGCCATTGTGTCCCGAAAAGACGCGGCCCTTGGAGTCGATTTCGCAGCCGAAGGCGTTGCCGCCTCCTTCGGCGAAGACTTCGAATCGCCGCGTTTCGGGATGGTAACGCCAGATCAATTGCCCCATGGTGTGCAAGAACGGTTGCTCGTCGATACCCGGCCGGCGCATGGCCCCAGTTACCGTGCTGCCCTGCGAAGCGTAGAGCCAGCCGTCGGGGCCCCAACGCAGGCTGTTGGTTACCGAATGCGTGTCTTCGA
>JAGQOS010000145.1 GCA_020427265.1 Planctomycetales bacterium | reverse complement strand
ACCCCGGTTCATCGCGGTCTGAATCGTATCGTGCAGTGCGTACGGCCCTGTACTTTAGCACGCGTGGTGAAGAGCACACCGTGTTCCAAGTTACGAGCCCCAATGCAGGCGACGGTAAGACAACACTGGCCAGCAATTTGGCGATCTCGTTCGCGCAAACTGGTGATCGCACACTGCTCATCGACGCAGATCTCCGCAAGCCGCGAGTCCATAGACTCTTCGCACTGGATGCGGAGAACGGGCTGGCCGCCGTGATCGACGGTGCGGTCGACGTAGCAGACGCGATTGTCGAATCGGCTGTTCCCGGGCTGCATTTACTGCCGGCCGGCAAAACGCCGCGAAACCCGGCTGAATTGCTGACGAAACCGCGTTTCCAAGAGCTGATCAACCTCGTGCGCGACCAATACGACTATGTGATTGTCGACACACCGCCGCTCTTAGCCGTAACCGACCCGTGCGTGGTCGCGCCGCGAGTTGATGGCGTGCTGCTTACAATCCGCATCACCAAACAGGGACGGCCACAAGCGGAGCGGGCCAAGGCCATTCTGTCGTCGCTAAAAACCAAACTGTTAGGCGTCGTTGTCAACGACGCCGACGATGCGCTTCGCGGCGCCGGCTATGGGTACGGTTATGGCTACGGTCGCAATTACAACGCGCCATACGGGCAGCAGACTGGCGAACGCAAGGCAAAGGGAATCAAACGCGTGCTCAGCGATGCCTTGCGAGATAATTAGCGATCAAGGAATCGATGCTGCGCCAGTCCCTACAGACTTCGACGTGCGGAATAGCTCCACGAAAACTGAAAGATTGAGGACTTGGCCCGCATAACGGGCCGTTGCCTCGCCGGTCGTTTCCTGAAGCACGAGCGTATCGCCCGGCAGGATCCGAATGTTCTCGCGCGGGTCGCGTAAGGCTCGATTCAGATCGACACGAATCGCCACCTGACCATGACTTGGCGTGCGACGTAGCACGGTGAGCAAGCTTGGCGATGGAGAGCCCAGGCCGGGAGCGACAATTGAGCCGGAGATATTGTTGCCGTTGATACCGCCGTTAACCAACGGCCCCCCAATCTGACTAATCGCCTGTACGACGCGAAGGTCGTAATCCCGCGGCAAAGCGTGCTCGCCAGGTGGCAGAAGGCCCGCCGAATAGAATACTTCGGCCTCGCGTGCTTCGATGAAAACGATATCACCATCGTGCAGAATGACATCGTCTGGACCGAAGGGAATAGATTCGCCCGGGCACAAACGCAAGGGAATGCGAATCGTCGTTTCACCGTCCACCAGTTCGCCGGACAGCACTTTTCTGTGTAGGGAGCCGACTTCGGGCGAGGTCGGCGCGTCGACTCCTACGAGACAATGACCACCTCGATAGATGATAATTTCGTTGGCCGCGTCGCTGCCGGGCAAACCGCCTGTCTTGGCGAGTGCATGCAGCACGTCGTTTTCATACGCTGGCAATTCAACGGTTGTTCCGGTCCCTTGTTTCGCACCTCCGACGACACCCGTCGTTTGGCCGAATCCGCGTACGCTCGATTGGACTTGGACGCCTCGGTCAGGCGAATCCTGACGTATTACCAGAACGCGTGTCTGTCGCGGGCGGCTAAGCGTGACCAGAATCCGCGCCTGTGCGGGCTGCAAAAGTCGTTTTGTAACCGTATACGCTTTTACGATCGCTTTCTCCGCCTCTTCGATGGTCATTCCTTCGACGCGTACCGGGCTTACCAATGGTAATGGAATCGTGCCGTTAGCGCGAATCGGAATGGGTAAGCCAACGGCTGGCGACGAGTTGGCGGCGTCGGGATAGTTGACCGGTGGAAGTGAACCTTTCTCTCCCAACACACCATCGATGTGTACACCCAGCACATCACCGGGCGCAAGCCGGTAGTCCGTTGGCGGTTGTTGACGCAACAATCCCAACGGAAGCGTTTCCATGCCATCCTTAGTGGGCCCCTGTAATTCTTCCGCCAAGAGTCGAACAGGGACGCCGTTGGCTACTGGATTCGTAATTGCCGCGCACCCAAGGCTGAGCAAACAAGCCAGGCCAAGCGTCAGGCGGGCAGCAACCTTCAGCGGGCGTGATCTTAGCGATGGAGTCATGGTTCGAGATCCCTCGCGTCGCGTTGCCGCCAACCATCGTCGGGTTCCGGGGGAGCAATCAATTCAACATCTTCCGGGGCGACCGCTTCGCGCGGCTCGACAACCTCATCCATCTCATTCTGAGTTTGGCCTCGCCAAACCGAAACGTCGGTCACCTTGTCCATCCAAGCTCCATCCGACTCCGCATAATGATCGGTCTCGAAGGGCAATAGTAACTCGGTTGGTATCTCTTCCATTTCTCGGTAACCCTGGTGCCCTGCTACCGTTACACCGTGTCGAAAACCAGAGAACCAGTCGGTTACGCATGGCTTGCGGACGCCTGCGCGTTCATCTAAACGCCAATAGTCACGCGGAGGAACGGCCGGTGGTTCACCGGATCCACCGTAAAACAAAAAGTCGGCGTATCCGGCCTGAAAACCACGTGCGTAGTCTTCGGATACAGACGTCACCTCGGGACTCGAATCAACAAGATGCTGCCAGGCTTCAGCCGCTAACTGGCGATTCCGCTGCCTTGTCCAAAATTCGTCGAGGTGCCCCGGAAAGTGAGATGGCTCGATAACGAGATTGCGTACGCCGCTATCAAGCATGCTGCAGCCGCAAGCGGTTGTAAGCAATGCTGCGATCGCTATGACTTGGATTCGTGCGCCCATCAGATAGATTCGACAGCTGTTGGTGAATTGGCGGTGAAAAACAAAGTCGTAGAATTCCCCGAGTTTTCTTGCTGAGAAAATCTGCGGGTTTTATCGGTTGAACAGATCGGTCAATTTAATCCTTTTCTACAAAAAAGCGAAAATTCAAGATCTCTTCGGCCGACCGATCGAATGGGCTCGGCGATGGCGAAGACTTGCATGCACTACGTAGCTCCCTCCTATCTCATCTCGATTGCTTGCATCGCAAGCATGCTCCAACTCATCGCGGGCTGCAACTCGGCAACAGTCGACGAGCGCCTTGCGATCGCAGGTGACGACGAGAAGAATTCACCACGGTCGAGCGATTTAAGTTCCGCGCCGGGGCTGATTGCCCAACCCAACCTTCAGACAAATTACGAAGCTCACAGCAACGAAGAGTCGCTGCACAGCGAAGATACAGAGGAGACGCTGGTGCAGCGCATTCGACGTGCCACTGTGCGAATCGAACAGAGAACGGGCTCTGGCACCGGGTCAGGCGTTGTCGTAGGGATACGTCCCCCGTTTACTTACGTGCTTACGGCACAACATGTGGTTGCTGCGGCTGGGGAAATCGTCATAACCGACTACAGCCAGGATCTAGACCTCGACGCAGCCGCGGTGCATTCCTCGGTGCGCCTTGTGGCCACCGATCCAGAGCTCGATTTGGCACTTGTGCGATTTGTGACTTCGAACTCACAGCAGCCGTTTTTGAAGGTCACCAACTTGACGTCGGCGACTACCAATTTCAATTCAGCAACTAAAAAGAATTGCTTGGCCTCGGCTTGCTTGGAAGGAAAACTTCCCAAAACACACCCAGTCACAGCCCGCGGTCCAGTCCGAATTAGGCGCGTGATCGGTACGAAAGGCGTTGAGTGCTGGCAAATCGAACCCGCGCTCGAACCAGGCAGTTCTGGCGGGGGGCTGGTTAGCTTTTCGGGCGAACTCCTGGGGATCGCAAGCGGAACAGCCCAGCAGCGAGGTTACTATGGATATAGCGGAGAGATTGTGAAGTTCCTGAAAAGCTGCGGATATGGGTGGCTGGTTTCGTCGCCAACTCCTTAGCTGTAAAGAACTTTTTACACTCAGCACAACTCGCTTTTGCTTGACACCGGCATGTGCCACGCCTATAAAAAGTGCTGCGAACAACTGCTTATTTGGACACCATTGCGCGGTAGGCAGAGGGGGGCAGGCCCGCTCACACTGCGATTGATTCGACATCCGAGATAATTGGCGAGCGTTAGTAAATTTATGAACCGCGTCATCCTCATTTTTTCTATCGTGACGATCGGCTTGGGATGGACCTTCCCCTTACAAGCCCAAGTCATCTTGCCGCTCTACGATCAGCCGTCCGATTTTCCGGTGGCGGGAGATCCCGGTGTATGGGCATCGCAAAACGACACCAATACGATGGGTGGCTTTGGTAACTTTGCAACTGCCTACGACAATTTTAGTATTGCGGGTGGCGGCCAGGTAAATTACCTCACTTGGCAGGGTGGATATTTCTTGCCTGCCGTGCAAGGTCCCATTGATAAGTTTACCGTCACATTCTATGACGATGCCGGAGGCGAACCCGGTTCGGTTCTGCTCTCGAACATGGTCATCGGTACCGCGATGGAAACTTTGGTTGGCGTTGAGCCTGGTACGGGTGACGACGGCAATCTGGTTTACAACTACTCAGGGATCTTACAAACTTCGTTCATCGCCGATCCCGGAACAACCTATTGGTTGTCGATCGTACCTGATTTGTATTTTGAGCAGGACGAAATGGCGGCTTTCATTCCCGGCATTTGGGGATGGCACACCGGTACTGGTGGCGATGGCGGATTGATTCAAGATTTTGACGATGACTTTAATGGCTCCATTGATACGGCAACCGAACGATTCGCCGAACCATTTGATCTGGCGTTTTCGCTCAATCAGATTTTGATTCCCGAGCCGGTTAGCGCTATGGCGTGGTTCGTCGCGATGATGGTTGGCGCGGCGTTTCACAACCGACGTTCGCGACGCAATAGTGGACGCCTCGAAGCCGTTTAATGAAGACACACTGACTCAAAGATTTCTCAGATTTTGCAACGGTAGTTTTAGCTCGAAGGTAAAGGCGACAAAGATGCGGTTGGGACGACGCTCGGTGAAAAGGATAGCCTTTGCAGCGGTTATTGGCATGGTGCCGCTGGTAGCAGTGGCGGCTTTTTCCTCTGCGCCTGTGGCCAACCCTACTTTTCTGTCGCCTGCTGCACCTGTGCAGAATCTGTTTTCGCGCAACATGCTAGTGCTCGACGGCCAAGCTGAAGAAGCCGCCCCATCGGGGCCAACGCGTGACGCGTTGGCCAATGGTGAGCCGGTCGAGATTCTACTTCAAGACTGGCAGTACACGATTCGCGTGCCATCTCGCTTTCATTAAGAGCCTGTTTTGACGCGCGCGGCGTTACCTGGTCGAGAAGCCCTTGCAGTCGGGCCTCTACCAACGTTGCAACTCATCGAGCGATTCTTTCCACTTGCTGACAGGACGACGCGCTTGGCTTGGTCCAATCGCGCACGAACCCATTAGACTCGCGATCGAATCGATATTGCTAGCGCTTGTTTGCTTGTCGCCTTGGGCGTTTGGTGCAGTGCATCCATTGTCGCTGCACTTGATCTTCTGCGGCCTCGCTTTGGCCCTGGTGCTTGGCGCAATTCACGTCTTGCGAAGCAGGAACGCTCCCGGACATTTCACAGCCGTCGATGCCAATTTAGCGTTAGTAGTTTTACTGGGGCTCTTCCAACTCACACCGCTTCCGGAGCGAATCCTTGAGGCTCTTTCTCCCACGACGGCAAAGCTGTACCAGAAGCTTTTGCCAACGCAGCGAGAGAGCCTGCCAGGCGATCCAGCGAATTCGCGTGTCGAGACCAATGACGCAGGCACTACGCTCAGTGTGTATCCGCATGCAACTCGCATTGAAACTCTGAAGTGGCTCTCACTTTTCGCCCTGCTGATTCTCGGTCGCATGACACTGCGGGATCCGGCCTCGCTGCGACGCATTGCCTGGTGCGCTATGATCAACGGCACTCTCTTGGCCGTTCTCGGCATGAACCAGTTCTTTAGCGCTCCACGCGACACGATTTATTGGATCTTTCCCACGTACGGACAAGTGTTCGGACCGTTTGTCAATCGAAATCACTTTGCCTTTCATGCAAATCTCAGTTTGGCAATGGGGCTCGGATTGCTCCTGAGCAGGCTGGTTCGGCACGATTCGTCCCTCGATGCGCGCGACGTTAAGCGGCAGCAACATCGGGGATTTTTCGATGGCTTGCTTGCCGATCCAACCGCCATGTGGCTTGTGGCCGGTGTGGCGGCGCTAATCGCTGGTATTTTGCTTAGTCTGTCGCGAGGTGGCATGGTGTCGATGCTGTTTATCCTCAGCATGTTCGGCGCCTCAGTATTGTCGCGTCGGGATTCTTACGCCCGCACAGTCGCCTTCGTCACACCAATATTTATTGGGATAGTGCTGGTCGCCTGGCTGGGCCTCGATTCGGTAAGTGCAAGACTCGAAGAAGGACACATCGCGAGCGATGGTCGCTGGAATGTATGGCGCAGCTGTGTCGCGCTGGCTAAGGATTTTCCACTCTTGGGAACCGGTTACGGAACCTTTCCTTATGTAGAGCCGCTGCAACGGCAACAAAGTAACACCCCGGACGCGTACTGGGACTTTGCACACAACGATTACCTGCAGACTCTCGTCGAAGGCGGGGCAATTCAGCTAACGCTCGTATTGTTCGTGTCCGTCGCAGTATTTCGTTACGCGTGGAAGCTTGCTAGTGGCACGGAGATGTCACGCGATCGCCCCTTGCACATCGCCGCCGCGGCAGCATTCGGCAGCGCCATGCTCCATAGTTTCGTAGATTTTGGCATGCATGTGCCGGCCAATGCCCTGTTCGTTACGTATCTCGCCGCAATTGTTCTTGGCGTTCATGAAAAATCCGTGTCGCAGCAAACAAGGCAACCCAACGAATTCGAGACAAAACCCCCTTCGCTAATCGCCAAGGGAGCCGTTGCTGCCGGCGCAATCGGCATTGCCTGGGTTCTATCAATTCAGTCTTACAATTTCGAGCGTGCCGAACGCTTCCGTTTAGCATCGCTACGTGCCATACACGACGGCGCCTCACAACTCCGCTGCGAGCTACTAGAATCGGCGGTTGCAAATAGTCCGCGAGATGCCAACTTGCGTTTGGAACTGGTTGCCGCTCTGGGCGACTCGCGCACTCGCAAACCGGGACCACAGCCGGCATCGCAGGAGCATTTGACGGCAACGGCAACGATCCTGCGACAGCTCATCTCTGCCCGCGACATTTGCCCAGTAAGTGCAGAAGTGCAATTGGAATTGGCGCGGCACGCCAATCTATTCGTCCAGGCCGACTCGCAGGCAACGTACTTGGAGCGGGCCGTAATGCTCAAGAGCTTCGACCCTACGTACTGGTATGTTGCGGGACTCGCCTATTTCGAGGCGGATGACCTTGCCGAAGCGGAGCGGGCCTGGCGTGAATCATTGCAGCGATCGTCGATGCATGTGAAGCCGATTCTCCAAAAAGTAATGCAGCGTCGCAGCCCGGACACTATCTTGACTGAGTTACTGCCTGTGCGTGGCGATCTGATCTACGAGGCGGCAAACGTTGTATTCGCCTCGACACCGGATTCGCCCGTGCGACTAACCTACTACCGCGCGGCACTCGATGCGATTCGCTCGCAGACGTCGCGAACTCCGCAAGACGACTTCTTACAGGGTGAGCTTCTAAGCCTCCTAGATCAACCGGACGAGGCGCTCGCTTCCTTTTTTCAGGCCGTGCAAGGTAAGCCTCAAGAAGTGACCTGGCGCATGCGTTTGGCACAGGAGTTGAGCAGATACAACCGACTTGCCGAAGCGAAGCGGGAGTTGCAGGAAGTTCTCCTACAACGGCCAAACTACCCTCCGGCCAAGCTGCTACTTGAAGAGGTGGCGAGGCGATTGGCCGAAGCTCGCGTCGATCATGCGCGGGAAGCGAACTTATGATGGCAAGGGCGCGATCGGTAGCCCGCCGAAACACAACGGGCACTGATCACGACGAACGCCACAGGAAGTCTAGGCTTGTACTAGCCCCGATAGCGTCCTTGCAAACTGGCTAGCTCTAACTTCAGATCTGCGCTGAGCTGCCCCAGATCTGCGTAAATAACTGCCGCTGCCGGCGAAAGTGCTTGTGGCCCCGCGTTCAAGCGTGAACGTCCCTGCGAGCTGCCTCTAGGTTGGGCCGCAAGTCGACGTAGGGCAAGCTTGAGCGAAGCATCTTCGTCCCCAAATCGCGTTTCGAATCGTTCTCGCTCTGCCGTCTCGGGAAGTTCAATTACGCCGACTAATCGACTCTTAGCGTCGGGCATGAGAATCGGTGGCTCCAGCTCAGAACAGGAAATAGTAAAACGTTCAACGGCCCTCGATCGGCCAAAGCACGTTCATTGCGGAAATGTCATTGGTCAGCGAGGTTCGGACCTCCGCGCAAACATAGCAGTCGTCTCGTCGCGTCGTTGTTGCCGAGAAGCGCCGCCAACATGCACAGGGCCGAAAACTCGCATGTGCGGAGGGTGGGCATCGAGAACGTGACGAATATCTGCCAACAAACTTCGCGACTTGGACATTCCCACCCGATCATCGTCGCAGACCGCGGGCGCAGCCGATGTCTCGATGTCGGCCTCTTGCCCGTCTGGCAACTGGTCTAACGGCACAAACCCGATACGCACGCCAAAGTAGTAGGGGCCCATCTGAATGACGTCACCATCGCGCAGAATTGCAAGCGTTGCCGGCTGACCATTGACCAACAGGTCAGGAGAAAAACCTAGATGGCGAATCGTCACTTGTCCGTCTGTCACGCGTACGTAGCTGTGCACCTCGGGAAAGCGCGCATCGCCGAGAACGAGGTCGCAATCGGGCGCAGAGCCGATTAGCGAGGCAGGGCCGTCGATCGGGCGCATACGGCGGACCGCTCGTCCACGCAGAATTTCGAGCGCCACGCGCAATTGGCCGGGTCCACGCTTGACAACGTGCGAATCATGACGCATGTAGCGACGCGCCATTGGGCAAACTCCCTGGCAGAACGGAGAACGTATGCCGGCTCTTTTCGCACGGCGGGGCAGCTAAACAACGCAACCAGAATTTCACCGGTGCTGGGTATTTGAATCGGCATCCGCGCAACGTGCGGTCCAACCCACTCGTGCCTTATTGGCGGAATGTGGCCAGTTTCTGTATCGGTCGGCCCGGCTAGTTAAAATAGGCAGGCTGCCAGTTGCGAATCTCTGGGTTGCGAAATCTTAAGTTCATTGCGAACCAGCGACGCCCCAGCCGCCGCGCGACAAGCTTTTGCATAGCAAGAACGAAGTTTATGCAGTTTTCTCTTCGCCGCGCACGGCCTCGCGCCATGCGGTGTGCGTTGTCGCGATGAATGACAGTACGGCATAGCCGCCCAGGCCGCCGATTATGCCGGCCGCGAGCGCCGACAGGGCAATTCCCGCCAGGCTTATTTCGTCGGCATATTGCCAAAACACAATGCCTGCGCTCGACAGCGAGGTCGTCAGCGAGATAGCGACGACCGACCAGAGCATGATTCTTCCCATGCGGTGATGTTGCTGCATCTTCGTAGGTCGGTGCTCGCCTTTCACCTTCGGCAAATGCGCGAAAGCCTCAACTTCCTCTCTTCGCGGGCTTTCGGCCAAATGGGCGTGTTGCCGCAGCTTGGAGCCCATCCAATTCCCTGCTACGTGTGCGGCAATCAGCGAGCCGAAGAACAAAATGGCGATCGCCCATACCGCGCCCACCCAGACAAATAGCGCGCTGGCAACCGCAGCAACCGATACACCAACGAGCAGAGCGCGCATGGTAAATTGCGGCGGGCGCAGACCATGTATGGCGTGGACTTCGGCGTTTGTTGAGGCCGGAGGCTCTGATTTGCGTCGCTCGCTAGACATATGTCTGATTATACGCCTAGCGAGCGAGCGGCCCAGCCGGACATTTCCGATTGGGATTTCGGCGCTTGTCAGAGGCAGCGTCGGCGGAGAGAATAGGGCGCTAATGGATGTTTGTGCAGCCCCCTGAACCCATGCCATCCGGGCAACCAGAAAGATCTTCGCCCGCGGCTTAAGAACCAGCTCAATGAACGGAGAAGTGACGACAAATGGCTAGTTGCGTGTTGGCGTATTCCGGCGGTCTCGATACCTCGGTGCTATTGGTTTGGCTGCAAGAGCAGGGCTACGACCTGCATTGCGTCTATGTCGACTTGGGCCAGCCGTGCGAGGATCGCGAGGCGATACTGAAAAAGGCGAAGGACCTGGGTGCCAAGTCGGCTCGCATTGTCGATGTGCGCGAAGAACTCTGTCGCGACTTCGCCATCCCCGTCATGCAGTGGCAAGCCCGCTACGAGGGCATTTATCTACTGGGCACCTCGATCGCCCGCCCCATCATTTCCAAGGCCTGCCTGCAGGTGGCACGCGAAGTGGG
>JAGQOS010000144.1 GCA_020427265.1 Planctomycetales bacterium | reverse complement strand
AACTCTCGCCGGGTTGCAAATCGGGGCGGGTCGGGCTGCCACAGAGTCGTTTCTTAGCGACAGCAACCGTGGCGATGTCGGCCACCACGCCGAGGCTGCAGGCCAGCCCTGCGCGACGCGGATGCAAAAGTCCGCTGCCGTCGACCAGCAGAACTTCGGGCATCCTTCCAGCGGCGCGCACCTGGTCCAGCAACTCGAGCAGGATCGGCAATTCGCGAAACGTCAGGTAGGTCGAGATGTAGGGAAAGCGAACTTCCGTTTCCAGGGTCGTCGACCAAGTCAACTTGCCGTCGCGGCGATCGAAGAGGGCGAAGGCGGCGATCGCGCGGTTGTGCGCCAAGTAACAGGTGTCGACCCCGCCAACCCAACGCGGTTCGCTATTTGGGGCGATGAGCTCGACGTGGCGGCTTGCTTCGTCTTGCCAGGCGAGCAGATTGCGCAGCGGCCCTGTCGAATGAAAGTCGTGGAAGCGAACAGGCGCGAGCGAGATTCTTCCGCGCTCGTGAGCAAGTCCTTCGGCGGCAAGTAGCTGCAACTTAGCCCGGGGGCCGCCGGCGAAATATCCCCCAGGCTCGCCGGTTGCGCGAATCACGCGATGGCAAACGCACGATTCGGAATGTGCGTGTCGTAACAAATACTCGGCCACCCAGCGCGCCGCCACGCGATTGCCGAGCGCCGCGGCCAGATCGCCATAGGTCGCTACATATCCGCTGGGAATCTGCGCGACGAGTCGGTCGACATGACGCGGTAAATCGGGGATTTCGGGCAAATCGAGCGGCATGGATCGGCTCAGGAGTCGTCTTTTTACCTTGAAGACGTAGGCACGCATTTTCTCGTCAGAGAACGGTTTACGCGACCTATGTTTGGTTATACTCGGGGTTCGGTTCATTTTCGCGCCTGTCGGGCCATTTTCGACGGGATGTCGAAAACTTTACGTACATCGGTTCCGTTGTTGCCAAGTCGTTACGGGAGGCGCATCGCACGGCGATGCGAAAGCGTGTTGAAGAAGAATAAGCGGATTGTCGTTACCGGTGGCGCTGGCTTTTTGGGCTCGCATTTGTGCGAACGTCTGGTCGACGAGGGGCACGACGTGATCTGCCTCGACAATTTTTTCACCAGCCAGAAGACCAACGTAACGCATCTGCTGGGGCGGCCAAATTTCGAATTAATCCGCCACGACGTGATCCATCCTATATTTCTCGAAGTCGACGAGATCTACAACATGGCCTGTCCGGCTGCGCCGGGCCATTATCAATACAATCCGGTCAAGACGACGAAGACGTCCGTGCTCGGCGCCATCAATACGTTGGGCATGGCGAAGCGCTGCCGGGCGAAAATCCTGCAGGCCAGCACCAGCGAAATCTATGGCGATCCCGAAGTGCATCCGCAACCCGAATCGTATCGCGGCGCGGTCAATCCGATCGGTCCGCGGGCCTGCTACGACGAAGGCAAGCGCGTGGCCGAAACGTTGTTCATGGATTACAAGCGGATGAATCGCGTAAACATCCGCCTGGTGCGCATTTTCAACACCTACGGACCGCGCATGCATCCGTTCGACGGACGCGTGGTTTCGAACTTCATTCGCCAGGCGCTCGAGGGTGAAGATATTACGATCTTTGGCGACGGCAGTCAGACCCGCTCGTTCTGCTACCGCGACGATCTCGTGGAAGGCCTGATCCGCATGATGAACGGTCCCGACGAGTTCACCGGCCCAGTCAATCTCGGCAACCCGGGCGAATACACGATCAAACAGTTGGCTGAGAAGATCATCGAAATCACCGGGGCCAAGTCGAAGCTCATCTATCAGCCTCTGCCGCAGGACGACCCGACACGGCGGCAGCCCGATATTTCGCTCGCCAAGGAAAAGCTCCGTTGGGAGCCGAAAGTTCCGTTGGCCGAAGGGCTGCAGAAAACAATCGATTGGTTCCGCACGATCGATTTTGAAGCCTATCGCCCGCCGACACCCAATTACTAAGCCCAACGTCGGCTGCTCCGCGACCGTTGGAGATGGGCGAGTTGGCGGCATAATTCGGTAGAGTTGTGGCGAAACCGCTGGCGACGCGCCGGCTGACTTTCTGCGCGCCTCCCCCAACGAAGCGCGACCGAATTCCCCGTTTTGCATTACCGGCCGAAACTGCTAGAATCGGCCTTAACGGCGACATTCCGCCAGCAGCGTGCGCGCTCGACGTGAGCCGCCGAGGCCTTTGCCGCGAGAGCCGATACCTTTGCAGGGCGCGTCGATGAAAAGCTTCCTTGCCAATCACTTTAGGCGAGCACGTCGTCGCGGGGCTCTTGCTGTTGAGCATCTTGAGCATCGTCAGTTGCTTGCCGTGGTCGCCATCGAAGGCGACGTTTGGAACGACCTCGACGGCGACGGCGTTCGCGATGCCGGTGAACGGGGCCTGGCTGATCAGCGGCTGATTCTCGATCCGCATATCGATCTGCGTCTGACTCGCTCCGATTTCGACGAAACCGACGAACCTTCACCCGAGGCGCTAACGACCTTTTCCGACGCCGACGGGCATTTTCGCTTCGACCTCGAAGTTGCCGGTTCGGCGGCGCGGCGGTTTTGGGTGCGGGTCGTGCGTCCCAGCGGTTGGGACGTGACCTATCCGCACGCCGATGGCGTGCACGGCGTGTTTGTTTCACCCGATCTGCCCGACGCCAACATATCGTTCGGCCTGCACGATGCGCGCGAAGACGCAGGGACGGTGACCGGCAATGTATGGCAGGACTGGAGCGAAGATGGAACGCGCAATGCAGGCGAACCGGGGCGCGGCGCCGCCATCGTGTTTCTCGACGCGAACGGCAATGGAGCGCGCGATCTCTCGGAACGCTTCGCCTTTACCGAGCCATCGGGTGAGTATCGTATCGAAGCCGTCACCACCGGCGACTATGTAGCGATACTCGAACCGAACGAATTGTGGACACAAACCGCGCCCAGCGGTTCGGCGGGCCAGTCCGTGAGTGTCGCTTCCGGAACCGCGACGGCCGACGTCGATTTTGCGAGCCGCTTCGAAGGATCGCCAGCGGCTTCGAGCATCTTGATGGTGCGCGAAGATCATGATTTTGGCGACGCGGTCGCGGAATACGACGATCAGGGCGTGTTGCGGCGAGAATGGCGGATGCCACAGTTCGAGGAACCGATCGTGGCGCTCGCGACGAATCTCGACGCGTTCTATGTGGCGACCAACGCCACCACGCCCCGACTGTGGGCTTTCGAACTGGGAGCGAGCGAGGCGAGAGAGCTTGTCATCGATGATTGGGCCGGCGCCGATCGGATGGATGTCGAATCGTACGGCGACTACGTGTACGTAACCGAACGGGCCACGGTCGACCACGGTCCCAGCATCATTCGTTTCAACGTGGCAACGGATGAGTGGACTCGATTCGAACAATCGATCAATGGTTCGTATCCGGAATTGACCGGATTCGCAATCGATTGGACGGGCGGCGCGTTTCTGGTTCAGCCCGGAGCCGACTCCACGTTGCTCCAGCGCGCGAACGCCGACCTGCAACTCAGCACGATCACATTCGCCAATGCTAGCACGCGCGATATTGCCGTGGGGGTCGCGCCTTCGCTGGTTCGGCACTACTTTACGATCGAGCCAACGGTCACCAAGTTTCGCAATCCAAGCACGATTCTCTCCGAGTGGGCGCAGCCGGCCTGGGGGCTGGAAGTTCGCAACGATATTTCCCAGGTGCTCGCTCGCACGGCCGATGCCGTGGTTCTGCTCGACGAATCGCTCGGCGACGTCGCGTCGATTCCTGTTCATGTCGGCGCGGAGGGTTCGGCGTTGATGGCCTTCTACCAGCCGTCGAAGCGGCCGACCGAGACTTCGAATACCGGTTCGGTATCGGGCGCCGTGCGGCTCGACAGCGGCGGTTCGCTCTCCGGGCTGCTGGATCGGCTCGTGTTCGCCGATTTCAATCGCAACGGCCGACACGACCCGGCGGAACCGTCGACAAGAACTTCCGCTTCCGGCAATTACACGCTGAGCGATTTGCCGTATGGCGAATATCCGATCGCCCTGGAAGCGGTACAGGGATTTACGATCGATGCCGCATCGCAGATCGTGAATTTGTCGGCAGTGAGTCGATCGGCGACCGTCAATTTTCGCATGCAACTGGTCGAACGTCCCGACGTTTACGCAATCCTCGGTTCCGGACGCGGTCAACCAGGCGGCGAAGTATCTCTCGGGCTAACGATCAGCGAAGCCTTCGAGTTGTTGGCCCTCGATATCCGGCTCTCGTTTGCTTCCGATCAGCTTCAATTCCTGCCGCAGTCGATGATCGCCCACGACTTGTTTGTCGACGCATTGAGCAACGCGGTGCCGCTGCCGCCGGATCGCACGGAAGTGCGGGTGGCCGAGTACGGCGTGATCAATCATGGCGGCGGTTCGATCGAGGCGAACCGGTTCGCGTTTCGTATTCCCGAGAGCGTAGCGCCTGGAACGGTAATCGACGTATCGCTCGATCTAGTATCGTTCAACGAGGGACAGGTCATGTTCGCCGACTTGATCGACGGCCAGATTGTGGTCGAAGCCTTGCCCGTTCCTGCTCCCTTGGCGAAGCCGTCGGCCGGCGGAATCGGGCTTAAATTCTCGCAAGACATCGCCGCAGCGAGCATCGACTTGTATGACGGCAACGATGCCTCGCACGATGATGCCGACGTTACGCTCACCAACGCTCAGAACGGAAACGTGGCGGGGTCGCTGGTTTGGGATGCCGCCGACCAGAACTACCGTTTTGTGAAAACGGGACGGCCGCTGGCGCCAGGCGACTATTCGTTGCACCTTGCTGGCAATGCGCGCGGGATCGTGGCGACCAACGGCGCGGTGCTCGACGGCGACGCCGACGGTGTCGGCGGTGGCGACGCGACCTTTAATTTCACGGTTGCCGAGTTCAGCGGGCCGACGCTCCTGTTGCCCGACTTCGCTCGGGCGGCCGGCCAACGCGTGGATGTCGATCAGTCGGGAGGCATTCCCGTCGCCATCGAGGACGCCGCCGACGCTCGTTCCGTGACGTTTGTGATCTACTATGACCCAACGCTGCTGGACATTGCCGGCGCGGTTCCCGGTCGAAACCTTCCGCCCGATTGGCGGGTCGAGCGGGCCGACACTTCGGTTCCCGGGCAGATTCTGGTCCAGTTAGCCGGCGATTCGCCTCTGAGCGATGATCTGAGCGAGTTGGCGATCCTCGAAGCCACGGTCCGTGGCGCTGCTGTCGCGTCGGCCAGTCAAGTCCTGTGGCTCGAACCGCTCGAAGTAAATGGCCAGCGCGGTTCCGCGCGCGGCGATGAAGCCGTGCAGATCGTTTCGCATTTCGGCGACGCGACTGGCGATGAGACTCTGAGCGCGCTCGACGCATCGCTCGTGGCGCGCGTGGCTGTGGGGCTGGATACCGGGTTCGACGCCTATCGGTTGATCGATCCGATCATTGTCGCCGATATTACAGGCGATGGGACCCTCAGCGCGCTCGACGCGTCGTACGTGGCCCGCAAGGCGGTCGGCTTGCCGCAGCCGGAAATTCCTGATCCGCCGCCTTTGCTCGTTAATTCCACGATCGTGAATGCGATAAGTCCGTTGGCGTCCGAATTCGAAATAGCGGAGAGCCGGGACTCTTCGAGTTCGGCAGCCTGGTCGACCGCTTGGAACTCGGAGCCGGCGCAAGCAGAGCGATACCTTGCCAACGATCTGGCGTGGGGCGATTGGTTAGACGATCCGGAATCGACCGACGGCGCGGAGGAACTCTCGGCGGCCGATGCCGAATTCGCAGCCGTTTCCGACGCTCTCTTTACGCTAATTGGCAGCGGCGATTGATGTGGGAATTCACGGCAAGATGCGCTTTTGACGGCGAATTTGCGCCGCTCGACCAACGGCTGCCAGCGTGGTAGAATCAGCGTACGCAGCGTCGCTACGGCCCTTCTGGCCGACGACCTTCAGCGAACGAATCGTGAGAGATACGGGAGGGATCCTTGGATACGCCGCCGTTTGTTCATCTGCATTGCCACACGCATTACAGCCTGTTGGACGGGGCCAGCGCCATCAAGCCGTTGGTCAATCGCGCCAAAGAGCTGGGCATGAATGCCCTAGCGATCACCGACCATGGCAATCTCCACGGAGCGCTCGAATTCTATCGCGCGGCGAAAGAGGCCGAAATCAATCCGATCCTGGGTTACGAAGCCTACATCGCGCCGGGTAGCCGCTTTAAAAAGGACGAAGGCAACCTCAAAGAGGCCAGCTACCATCTGACATTGCTGGCGAAGAACCGCACGGGCTTTCGTAATTTGATCAAGCTCGCTTCGGCGGCGAGTCTCGAAGGATTCTATTTCAAGCCGCGCATCGACAAGGAAATTCTCGCCGAATTCAACGAAGGCATCATTTGCCTGAGCGGTTGTGTATCGAGCGAGTTCAACCGTGCGATCCTGCGCGGACAGGGTGGCGAAGCCGAACTGGAAGAGGCCAAGGAGGTTGCCGGCTGGTTTCATCAGACCTTCGGCGATCGCTACTTTATCGAAATTCAGAACAACGGCCTCGAAATCCAACAGATGGCCATGGCCGGTGCGCTGGAAGTGGCGCGCCAGGTTGGTTTGCCTGTCGTGGCGACGAGCGATGCGCATTACATCCGCCGCGAAGATTCCGAAGCGCAGGACGTGCTCCTATGCATCAATACCGGGAAGTACCGTACGGACTCGAACCGCATGCGGATGGAAGGCGACCAATTCTATTTGCGCGGCGCGGTCGAAATGCTCGACTCGATGCCCGAGCAGGCCGACGCCTTGCGGCGGTCGCAGCAGATCGCCGATTCGGTGGATATCGATCTGGAGTTGGGCAAGCGACATTTTCCTTCGTTCTCGCCGCCCGAGGAGAAGAAGTCGGAAGACTACCTGCGCGAATTGTGCATCAAGGGACTGCGCGAACGGTATGTCGACGCGCCGGAGCGTTGGAACGGCGAGGCGCTTTCCGACGAAGTCATCGCTCGGCTCGACCGCGAACTCGGCGTGATCAACAAGCTCGGGTTTCCCAATTACTTTTTGATCGTATGGGATTTCGTCGAGCATTCGCGCAAGCAAGGCATTCCGGCCACGGCGCGCGGGTCGGGTGTGGGTTCGATCGTTTGCTATGCGCTGTATCTGAGCCATGTTTGCCCGTTGAAGTACGATTTGCTGTTCGAGCGGTTTCTCGACGAAAGCCGGCTCGAAGCACCCGATATCGATATCGACTTTTGCAAAGAGCGCCGCGGCGTTGTGATTCAGTACGTCAAGGATAAATACGGCGAGGCCAATGTGGCGCAGATTGGTACGTTCGGCACACTCGCCGCGCGGGCCGCGATTCGCGATGTCGGCCGGGCGCTCGGCCTGCCGATCTATCGCGTCGATTCAATCGTGGCGATGGTGCCGGAGCAATTGGGCATCAAGCTCAAAGAAGCCATCGAGACGAGCGACGAGCTAAAGAACGCCTATCAAAACGACGGCGAGATTCGCGAAGTTCTCGATCTGGCCATGAAGATCGAAGGGCTCGCGCGTAACGTCGGCACGCACGCTGCGGCCGTCGTGATCGCCGACAAACCGCTCGAAAACTACGTTCCGCTCGGCCGCGTGTCGGGCAAGACCGACGTGATTACTCAGTGGTCGATGAACGATGTCGAGGCGGCCGGCCTGTTGAAGATGGATTTCCTCGGCCTGCGCAACCTGACGATCCTTTCCAAGGCGATCGACCAGATCCGAAGTACGACCGGCGAGGAAGTCGACCCGCTTAAGTTTCCGCTCGACGACCCGGCAACCTACGCGTTGCTCTGTCGCGGTGAAACCAAAGGTATCTTCCAACTCGAAAGTGGCGGCATTCGCGACCTGTTGCAGCGGATGAAACCCGACAAATTCCACGACATTATCGCGACCAACGCCCTCTATCGCCCGGGGCCGCTCGAAGGCGGCATGGTCGATGACTACATCGAAGTAAAGCACGGGCGCAAAGAGGCACAGTACCCGCACCCGGTGATGGAAGAAATCCTGGAAGAGACGCACGGCGTGATGGTCTACCAGGAGCAGGTGATGCGGATTTTGAATCGTCTGGGTGGCATCGAGCTATCGAGTGCGTACAAGTGCATCAAGGCGATCAGTAAGAAGAAACTGCCTATTATCGCCAAGTTCATGGAAGAGTTCATCGACGGCGCCATGGAGAAAGGGCTCGATAAACAAACGGCGATCGAACTTTTCCAGATGATCGAAAAGTTTGCCGGCTACGGTTTTAACAAAAGCCATTCGACGGCCTACGCACTGATCGCCTATCAAACGGCCTATCTGAAAACTCATTACCCGGCGCAATACATGGCGGCGCTGCTCTCGGGTGATATCCCGGGGCGCAACTTCAAAAAGAAGGACGCGTTGGTCGAGCATCTCGAGGACTGCGCCCGGATGAGTATTGAAGTTGTGCCGCCCGACGTGAATCATTCGCTGGCCGATTTTACGGTCGAAGGCGGAAAGATTCTCTTCGGACTTTCGGCGATCAAGTCATGTGGCACCGGCGCTGCCGACGCCATTGTGCGCCAGCGTGTCGCGGAAGGACCCTTCCGCGACCTGTTCGACTTCTGCGAGCGTGTCGATCCGCAAAGCTGTAACCGGTCGACAATCGAAACGCTCGTCAAGGCGGGCGCGTTCGATTCATTTGGCTGTAAACGATCGCAGCTACTGGCCGCCGTTGAACGCGCCATGCAATCGGGCGCTAACGCCTTGAAAGATCGACGCAGTGGGCAGAAGGGGCTTTTTGAAGACGAACCGGAGGACGACGGACCGGCGACCGTCACGTTGCCCGACATTCCTGAATTGGATGAAAAGGAGAAACTTGCCGCCGAAAAAGAAGTGCTCGGGTTTTACCTTTCTAGCCATCCGCTGGCCGAACACGAACAGACGCTCGGCACGTTCTGTACGACGAAGACGACGCAACTCGCCACCCTGGAACACCGCACAGAAGTGATGCTCGGCGGCATGTTGGCCGCCATCAAGTTCTCCCATACGAAAGCCCCGCGCGCCGGCAGCACGCACACGAAATACGCCATGTTCGATCTCGAAGACATGGAAGGGATGGTTCGCTGTATCATTTGGCCAGAACAGTTCGCACAGTTTGGACATTTGGTCGTGGCCGACGCGATCCTGGCCGTACGCGGCGCGATCGATCGCCGGCCGGGCAGCGAGGAAACGAATTTGATCGTCAACGAGTTGATCTCACTCGAAGACTTGAAGAGCAAATACACGAAGGGCGTGTTGGTGCGCGTGCTGGAAGCTTCGCACGGCCAACGGGGGCTCGAACAGTTGTACGAGATCGTGCGCGGTTATCCGGGCGAGAAGTCGCTAAAAGTGATGCTGTGCATGTCCGACGGCGGGAAAGTGCATCTGGCGCCCAAAAATCTGCGCATCGACTTGCACCCGGAAATGTTCCGGCGAGTCGACGATTTGCTCGGCACCGGAAACTATCGGCCGTTGGTCCAGGCGGCCACGCCGAAGACGGCCGGCAACGGGCACGGACGCGGGCGCGGCTAACGATTGGATTGTTCGTGAGAGGGCATCGACCGATGCCCGGAGGCGGCTAGCGTCACGTAACGCAAATGCCGTCCTGGTACTGCGTTAGGATCGAGTCCCATTCGCTATCGCTCAGCCGTCCTGTCCTACGGTAGATGATTTGTCGCCCGGTCGGGTCGATAATGACCGCGCTCGGGAATTCCGAAGCGCGAAAAACCTTGGCCACTTCCTTGCCGTAGTCGGTCGACACGTCGACACGGCACAAGTGATAACGCTGCAAGGTCGAAGCGGTGAATCCCGTCGGCTTGATCTGCGAGTTGGCCACCGCTTGTTCGGGGTCGTTCGGATTGTCGAGCATGACCAAGAGCGGCCGGTTGGTCTGCCGCGTTTCGGTCAGCGCCAGTCCGTAATCGTTCGTCCAGCGCGCTGTGTCGGGGGCTGCCGACAGCAGCGTTGCAGCCAACATCAGTGAAGCACAAGTAACCATGGCAAACTCCGGTGCAAGGAAGATTCACGACGACAAGTTACCGGCGAACACGTCAACTTGATCGCAGCGTAGGCAGGTGCCAAAGGAGGATTCAGGTTTCGCCGGTGGGCGGCGTTCGCACAAGCGGCCAACGCCTCGGCAAGGCAGGAATGTCGCCCTATCTTACCCGGGATGTCGCTTTGAGCAATGGGGCTAAAAGGGGAGTCGACAGAGCACAACCGTGGAGGGTTCGTCGAGAATCTGGGTGACTGATTTTCTCTAGGTTGCCCAGGGTCACCTATTTGCGGGGGCGGTTCTTTGGCTCCTTGTTCCCAACACCAACGGTAGGGCATAATCGCCGGTTTACTTGATTTCAGCTTCGCATGTGGCCTAGCGCCAAGTCAGGATGGATGATTCGATGGTACGCACA